>JAICYA010000328.1 GCA_025934455.1 Rudaea sp. | reverse complement strand
TCGGCATTGATGTCGAGACAAGCACAAGCACTGTGCAATGCCTCGGCCAGTCCGGCGGGACCGATCGCCAGCGTCTCCGCATCGAATGCGGGCGCACCGGCCAGCACGCCGAAACGGTGACCCAGCAGGAATAGCTCCGGTGCCTGACGAATTTCGGTCTTGGCGATGAATTCCTGCACGGCCAGTGTTTCTTCCAGCTCGCGCGTTTCCACCAGTGCCAGTTCCTTGCGTGCTGGCGCGCTGGGTCGTGTCGCCGAGTTCGCGCCTTGCACGGCGCCGTTGTGGTCGAAGCGGGCGAGTTTGTCCTCGATCGCCAGCATCAGGCGCGGGGCGACGTCGGTGCGGCCGCGCTTGATTTCGCGCAGGGTTTCGAAGCAGCGGTATTGCGACTCGTTGTTGCGGCTTTGTGCGGCGAGCTTGAACAACTCGGACTCGGTGTCGTCCAGCGCCGCCACAATGGCACGTTCCAGGCCGGTGGCGCACAGGTTGAGTGCGCCCTCGACAAGCCGGCGCACCCGCGGCGACCAGTCTCTGCGGCTGGCAAGTGCTTGCAGCGGCGGCGTGTCGTTGCCGGTTCTGGATCCCGATCCGCGGGAGGCCTGGATCATGTTTCGTCCCCGTCTTGTTCGCGGCGGCTGCCGCGAACCCGTCTTCAAGTCATTCGAATTGACCTATAGCCTCGCATGCTTGGGCCAACCAAGCACGTATGCGAATTTTATGCCGATACGGTAGCAGCAGGGATGGAAATTTGTCCAGACATGTATTGACGCATATGCAGCAATCCTAAGGCTGCCAGGCGACCGTGACGGTGGCCGACCGTCCCGGCGTGTTGTAGCCATGGGCCAGTTCGTAGGAACGGTCAAACAGGTTTTCCAGGCGTGCGCCGAGGCGCCAGGCCCCATTCAGCCGGTAATCGACACGCAGATTGGCCAAGGCATAGCCGGGCAGGGTTATTCCACCCACGTCGCCGCGCGATCCGTCGGCGACGAATTCCAGGCCGGCCGACAGGCGCTCGCCGAAGCCACGTTCGAGCAGGCTGGAGAGTTTCCGCTTCGGCCGCCGCAGCAGTTGCACGCCGGTATCCGTATCGCGCGCATTTTGGACAGTGACATTATTTGTCAGCGACCACGGACCGGAATGCCAGTCGTGCGTCAGTTCGACGCCATCGATGGCGGCGCGGTCGATGTTGATTGCCTGATAGGTGCTGCCGCCGGAGAAGTCGATCAGATCGTGCACGCGCGTGGAAAATGCGTGCACGGCCAGGCGATTGGCCGCATCCGGCGTCCATTCCGCGCCGAATTCGAACGTGCGCGAGCGTTCGGGTTGCAGGTCCGGATTGCCGGCGTAGTAGCCGCCGTAGCCCGGCGAATACAGCTCGTTGAGGTCCGGCGCGCGGAACGCGGTGCCGAAACTCGCGGTCAGGCGCAGCGCGTCGGAAAATTTCCATCCAGCCGCGGCGGAACCCGAGAAGGCACTGCCGAAGGCGCTGTTGTGGTCGTAGCGTCCGGCCAGCTCGCTGTCGAAAGCGCTGTCCGACACGCGCCAACCGGCGAACGCGCCGGTCATGTCGCGCGCTTTCTCGTAGGGCGCGCCGAAGCCGGAGGTGTCGATGCTCACGCCGCGCTCGTGCGCGGCGTCAAAGCCGGTGATGAGGTGCTGCGTCGCGGACAAGGCCACGTCGTTCGTCCACGCCGCCTGTTCGCGCGTGGAATGGTATGCCGCGGCAAAGGCGGGCGTGACCAGATCCTCGCGCGAAGTGCCGAGCGCCAGGCGCTGGTGCCAGGCATTGGTCACGTCGCCTTCGAGCGCGGCGCCGATGGCCTGGTCGAGCGTGTGCGAAATGCCGTCGCTCGCGCCATTGTCGAAGTTCTGCGTGCCCTCGCTGCGCAACAGGCTTGCCGAAAGGGTCTGCGTGCCGAGCTTGTAGTCGCCGCTGAGCGTGCCGCCGTGGTATTGCGCGCCGTTCGCGTCCGGGTTGTAGATGCAGTACGGATCATCCGGGCCGCTGCAGATGCCGGGATTCGTCGCCGAAAACCCGCCGACATGGCGCGCGCCAAGCTGCGCGCTGAAACCGCCGTTCGCGTCGCGCGCGCCGAATCCGGCGCTGGCGTCGGCGTCGCGCCAGGTGCCGTAGCTTGCGGCGACGTGCGGCCCGGCGAGCTTGCGCGTGAATATCTGGATCACGCCGCCGATCGCGTCCGAACCCCAGTAGCTCGCGCGCGGACCGCGCACGATCTCGATGCGCTCGATCGCGTCCAGCGGCAGGTTTTCCCAGGCGAAAGCACCGGTGTTGGCCGATGCCACGCGCACGCCGTCGATCAGCACCAGCACATGATTGGAATTGCCGCCACGCAGGAACACATTCGTCTGCGTGCCTGCGCCGCCGGTGCGCGCCACGTCCACGCCCGCCTGCAGGCGCAGCACGTCGAGCAGGTCCGGCGCATGGCTGGCGTCGATGTCGGCGCGCGTGATCACGCTGACGTCGGCCAGGCTGGCATCCACTGTTTCGGCGACGCGCGAGGCGGTCACCTCGATGGTCGGTTGCGTCACCGCGTCCTGGGCGTGCGCGCCGCCGGCCAGGGCCAGCAGAATGGAAAAAGCAAGAATAGATTTTTGTTGCATCGTATACTCCGAACGCTCACCCGCGGTTGATGGCAAGGGCTGCGTTGGAGGAGGGTTGCCGCGGCATGGTGGAACGGGCCACGGACAGCCGTCCGTTGCCCGCCGCAACGCCTTGAGCTCATGGATTCGTCGTGACGAATCCGTGCCGCAGGCCGGTCTCCGGGCTTGCAGGTACCTCATCCAGATCGCCTTCCCATGCTTCAAGCACAGTGGCGCATTGATCGGACGAACCTGCTTACCGTTGCGGGGGCAGCGTTGGAATTGAGGTCAGGAT
>JAICYA010000067.1 GCA_025934455.1 Rudaea sp. | reverse complement strand
CACGCTCGACGGCTTCAACGCCGACCTGCCCATGCTCAAGGAATTCATCCTGCCCGGCGGCGGCATGGCGGCGGCGTGCTGTCACCTCGCGCGCACCGTGTGCCGGCGCGCGGAGCGCGAAACCGTCACGTTGGCGCGTTCCGAATCCGTGCGCCCCGAGGCGATCCGCTACTTGAACCGACTGTCGGATCTGCTGTTCGTGCTCGCGCGCGTGCTGGCGCGCGCGAGCGGCCACGGCGAAGTGCTGTGGCAACACGAACGCAGAAAACGACCGAAATCCTGAGTGCTCCTTTACACCCACCCCGCCTGCCTCGCCCACGATCCCGGCAAAGGTCATCCGGAATCCCCCGCGCGGCTGCGCGCCGTACTCGACGCATTGGATGGCCCAAGTTTCGCCGGACTCGTGCGCCGCGAAGCTCCGCGCGCCACGCGCGAGCAGTTGGCGCGAGTCCACGGCACGGAGTTGATCGACGCCATCCATGCCGCCGCGCCAAGTGTGGGTCACGCGCAACTCGATGCGGACACCGCGATGTCGCCCGATTCGCTGGAAGCTGCCCTGCGCGCGGCCGGCGCAGTTTGCTCAGCAGTCGACGCGTTGATCGACGGCGAGGATACGCGCGCCTTCTGTGCCGTGCGCCCGCCCGGCCATCACGCGACGCGCGACACCGCGATGGGATTTTGCCTGTTCAACAACGTCGCCGCCGGCGCCGCACAGGCGCTGACGCGCGGGCTCGAACGCGTGGCTATCGTCGATTTCGACGTGCACCACGGCAACGGCACACAGGACATTTTCTGGAACGAACCGCGCGTGTTGTACGCGTCCACGCACCAATCGCCGCTGTATCCCGGCACCGGCGCACGCGCGGAAACCGGCACCGGCAACATCGTCAACGCGCCGCTGCCTCCCGGCGCGGGCTCGGCGGAATTCCGCGCGGCATTCGCTGCAAACATCGCACCCGACCTGCGCGATTTCCGGCCGCAGCTCGTGATGATTTCGGCCGGCTTCGACGCCCACCGGCTCGATCCGCTGGCCAGCCTGGAATTCGAGGCCGAAGACTTCGCCTGGGTCACGCACGAACTCGTCGACATCGCCCGCGAGCACGCCGGGGGCTGCGTCGTTTCCAGCCTCGAAGGCGGCTACAGCCTGATTGCGCTGCGCGAATCCACGGCCGCGCATGTCGCCGCGCTGATGGAGTGAATCACTCCGATTTGAAGCCCAAAGCCGCCGAATTGATGCAGTAGCGCAAACCGGTGGGGCGCGGGCCATCGGGAAAAACGTGGCCAAGATGCGACTCGCAACTTGCGCAGCGTACCTCGACGCGGCGCATCCCGTGGGTGGTGTCTTCGTGCTCGCTCACCGCCGCTTTCGACAACGGCTGGAAATAGCTCGGCCAGCCGCTGCCGGAATCAAACTTCGCCGCCGACGCGAACAAGTCGGCGCCGCAGGCCGCACAACGGTAAATGCCGGCCTCGTGATGATCCCAGTATTTTCCGGCGAACGGCGGTTCGGTCGCCGAGCAGCGGCACACGGCGTATTGCGCCGGATCCAGTTCCGCCCGCCACTGTTCGTCGGTTTTTTCGATTTTCGTGTTCATGTGCACTCCGTTTGACACCGATCAGACCGGCCAAGGTGAACAGAAATTGCAGCGTGCGTTGCCCGGAAACCGCGAATCAGGCAAGCTTCGCGCCTTGCGCATCGCTATCGGATCATCCGTGTCTGGCGCCAACCGTTCAAGACTGCCGAATTCCCGCTTGCTGGCCACGACGCTGGCGCTGGCCATCGCCCAAGGCGCGCTCGCACAAGACGTCTCGCCGGCGTGTCCGGTTGGCGTGCTGATCTGCCCCAAGCCCGCGCGCACGAACCTGTTCGCGATGTGCAAGCGCAACGCGCTGCTGGATTTCTACACGCCCGGCCTGCCGACCGAAGGCGATCGCAGCAAGGTCGCCGCCGATGTCAGCGCACGCAAGGTCGAATCCACGGACGGCTCGCACTACCGCCTCGACGGCGACGTGCGCATGCAGCGCCTGGATCAATTGCTGCGCTCGGATTTCCTCACCTACGACACCAACACCACGGCCTACACCGCCGATGGCCACGTCGTGATGCAGGATCGCAGCATGGTGATGTCGGCGGCGTCGGCGAACGGCACCGACACGCCACGCACCACGCATCTCAAGGACATCCGTTACCAGGTGCTGCAAGAGCGCGGCAACGGCACCGCCGCCAGCGCCGACCTGAGCGACGCCGAGCATGGCAAACTGCTCGATGGCACGTTTTCGACCTGCGATCCGGATGCGCGCGAGTGGTACCTGCATGCGAACGAACTGGACATGGACAAGGTCGCCAACACAGGCTACGCCCACGGCGTCAGTCTGTACTACAAGGACGTGCCGTTCTTCTGGTTTCCCTACCTGAGTTTCCCGCTCAGCAACGAGCGTCAATCCGGATTCCTCGCACCGCATATCGGGTATTCCAGCCACCGTGGCCTGGTGCTCGGCGCACCGTATTACCTCAACCTCGCGCCAAACTACGACGCCACCCTCGAACCGCGCGTGTCGACCGAACGTGGCGCCATGCTTGCGGGCCAGTTCCGGTTTCTCGACGCCACCGACAAGGCGCAGCTCGATTTCAATTTCGTCCCGCACGACAACGAGGCCGCGGACGAGCGCGCGCAGTACGCCGCCACGCCGCCCGTGTTCCAAGGACCGGCCTCGCCGGTGGATATCCCGGATCGACGTTATGCATTCCAGATCAAGGACTGGAGCACGTTCTCGGAAAACTGGGGCGCGGCGATCGACATCGCACGCGTCTCCGACAAGCAGTACTTCCAGGATTACGGCGACTCGCTGACCGCGAGCGCGACCGCCCTGCTCGGCTCCAGCGCCTACCTGAACGGCCGCGGCAGCTGGTGGAACGCGAGTTTTGGCGCGGACGCGTCGCAAATCACCCAAGTCACCTTGTCCAATGCGGCGCAACCCTACATGCGCCTGCCACGCGCGACCTTCCAGGGCGAGCATGCGTTGCTCGGCGGACTGGTCTGGGGCGTGAATTCCGAATACGTGGATTTCCGCCGCGGCCCCATCGACCTGGTTGGGCCGACGCCCGGCAACATCCGGAGCCTGGCCTCGCTCGAAGGCCAGCGCGTGGACCTGTACCCGTACCTAGCGTATCCGGTCGAGACCGCCGGCTATTTCATCCGTCCGGAACTCGGCCTGCGCTACACCGCCTACGATCTGAACGATCTGGCCGCCTACAATGCTGCGCAGCCGGGTACGCCGGTCTTTACACGCACCTCGCCCACGCGCAGCACGCCGATCTTCGACCTCGACGCGGGCCTGGTATTCGAGCGCCCGCTGACCCTGTTCGGCACGGCGCTGACGCAAACACTCGAACCGCGCCTGTATTACCTGCGCGTGCCGTATCGCAACCAGGCCGACCTGCCGATCTTCGACACGCAGTTGCCGAGTTTCGATTTCCCAAGCCTGTTCCGCAGCAACAATTTCGTCGGTGCCGATCGCCAGAGCAACGCGAACAATCTCACCCTGGCACTGACCTCGCGCCTGATCGACACGTCTTCCGGCGACGAGCTGCTCAGCGCCAGCATCGGCCAGATCCATTATTTCTCGCCGCAGCGCGTGCAGTTGCCGGGCGTGCCGGAAGTCGATTACTCCGGTTCCGACATCGTCGGCGAACTCGACCTGCGCCTGAACGACCGCTGGGAACTGAAATGGGACCAGCAGTACAACCCGAATTCGCGCATCCTCGATCCGCAGACGCAGATGCTGGTCGAAAGCCTGCATCACACCGACCTGTCCTCGATCAGCGTCCAGCATCGTTTCGGCGCCGAGGGTACGGTCAATTTCTCCTACAGTTTCCGCCGCGGCCTGCTCGAACAGGTCGACACCTCGGCGCTGGTGCCGCTCAACGCGAACTGGAGCCTGGTCGGCCGCTATTACTATTCGCTCATGCACAGCCAGCTGCTGGAAGCCTTTGCCGGCGTACAGTACGACAGTTGCTGCGTGGCCATGCGCGTGCTGGTGCGGCGCTATATCAACGTCATCGGCCAGCTCAAGCCGAGCAACGGCGTGTACTTCGAACTGGAATTCAAGGGCCTCGGCAATACCGGCAGCCGCACCGGGAATTTCCTGCGCCGTGCTATCCTTGGCTACCCATAAGCGCCCGTTCCGATAACGGATTTCTTACCCCGCGAACCGCATAATCATGCGGTTCTTGCGCAACGCAGCCTCTATCGAACCCCTTTCCCGATGAACAAAATCGTCTTTTGCCTGTGTTTCCTCGTGTCCGCGCTCGGTGCCTGGTCCGGCCTGCAGGCGCAAGCCCTGCTGCCCGCGCAATCGCTGGATCGCATCGTCGCCGTGGTCGACGACGACGTCATCCTGCAAAGCGAGCTTGACGCAGCCGTCGCCAACGTCCTCAACCAGTACCGCGCCAATCCGCAGCAACTGCCGCCACGCGACGTGCTCGACCGCCAGGTCCTGCAAAGCCTGATCATGATGCGCCTGCAAGTGGCGCGCGCCAAGGACACCGGCATCCGCGTCAGCGACGCCGACGTCGACCAGGCGGTTCAGCGCGTGGCCGAGAACAACAAGGTCAGCGTGGACCAGCTGCGCGCTTCGCTTTCCCGCGAGGGCATGAACCTCGAGGATTTCCGCAGCCACCTGCGCGACCAGATCCTCGTGCAGCGCCTGCAACAGCGCGCCGTGCAGGGCCAGGCCAACGTCAGCGACTCCGAAATCGACATCCTCCTCGCCAGCAACAGCCTCAAGTCCGGCGAAGTGCACCTGCAGCACATCCTGATCGGCCTGCCCGACGGCGCCGATGCATCGCAGATCGCGGCAGCGCGCGCCAAGGCCGACGAGGTCAAGGCGAAAATCGACGGCGGCATGGACTTCACCACCGCCGCGATCCAGTACTCCAGCGCGCAGGACGCGCTGCAGGGCGGCGACCTGGGCTGGCGCCGCTTCGACGAAGTGCCGGAGGCATTCGCGAACCTGGTCGAGGGCATGCAGCCGGGCGGCGTGTCGCAACCGTTGCGCGGGCCGAGCGGCTTCCATATCGTCAAGCTGGTCGACAAGCGCGCCGAGGGCAAGCAGGTCGTGACCGAGTACCACGCACGCCACATCCTGATCAAGGTTGACGAGCTGACCGACAGCGCCGAGGCGAAAAAGAGGATCGAGGACATCCGCCATCGCATCGTCGACGGCCACGAGGACTTCGCCGCGCTGGCGAAGAAGAATTCGCAAGACCCGAACTCCGCCAGTGCCGGTGGCGACATGGGCTGGTTCCCCATCGACCAGTACGGCGCGTCGGTGGCGACGCAACTCGCCACGCTCAAGAGCGGCGAGGTTTCGCAACCGTTCCAGAGCGACCTGGGCTGGCACATCATGCAACTGGAAGGCACGCGCGAACAGGATCGCAGCAAGGAAATGCGGCGCGAACAGGCGCGCGACGTGATCCGCAACCGCAAGGCCGAACAGGCTTACGACGATTTCCTGCGCCAGTTGCGCTCGGAAGCGTTCGTCGAAATCCGCCTGCCCGGCGCGGAGAGCAAGCCGGAAACCGCAACGCCGGCGCCCTGACCGCCGCACCGTGAACGACCTGCCATTCCTGCCGCGGCTGGCGGTAACGCTGGGTGAGCCCGCAGGAATTGGAGCTGAACTCGTCGCCGCGCTCGCGGCGACCGATCTCGGCGCCGACCTGATCGCCATCGGCGACAAGGATTCGCTGCTGCTTGCCGCGCAAACCCGCGGCATCGCGCTGCAACTCGAAGCCGACGACGGCCAGTGGCAGCGTGAGCGTGCGCCGGGTTCGCTGCGTTACGTACACATTCCCGCGCCGGCGCCGGTTGTTCCCGGCAGACTCGACGTGCGCAATTCGCCTTACGTCGTCGACATGCTGGCGCGCGCCGCCGACGGCTGCCTCGAAGGCGAATTCGATGCGCTCGTCACCGCGCCGGTGCAGAAAAGCGTGATCAACGATGCCGGCATCACATTCACCGGTCACACGGAGTTTTTCGCCGATCGTGCCAAGTGCGACGTAGCCATGTTGCTCGCGGCCCCAGGCCTGCGTGTCGCACTGGCCACCACGCACCTGCCGCTGGCTGAAGTGCCGGCCGCGATCACGCCTGCCGCGCTGGTGCGCATTTTGCGCATTGTATACAACGACTTGCGCCACCGTTTCCGCATCGAAGACCCGCGTATCGCGGTGCTGGCCTTGAATCCGCACGCCGGCGAAGGCGGGCATCTCGGTCGCGAGGAAATCGACATCATCGCACCGACGCTTGCCGCCTTGCGTGCCGACGGCATGCGCCTGGAGGGCCCGCTCTCCGCCGACACCGCGTTCGTGCCGGCGCAGCGCGCGCGCTTCGACGCCTACCTTGCGATGTACCACGACCAGGGCCTGCCCGTACTCAAGGCGCTGGGTTTCGGCGACTCGGTCAACGTGACGCTCGGCCTGCCGTTCGTGCGTACCTCGGTCGATCACGGCACCGCGCTCGATCTCGCCGGCACCGGCAAGGCGGATCCGGCGAGCCTGGTCGCGGCGGCGAAGCTGGCGATGGAACTCGCCCGCGCATGAACGAGTACGCGCATCGACCCCGGAAAAGATTCGGCCAGCACTTCCTGCACGATCCCGGCATCCTGCGCCGCATCGTCGCCGCAATCGCGCCGCGGCCGGGGCAACACATCGTCGAAATCGGCCCCGGCGAAGGCGCAATGACGCTGCCCTTGCTGCGCGAGGCCGGGAAACTCACCGCCATCGAACTCGACCGCGACCTGATAGAACCGTTGCGCGAAAAATCCCGCAGCATTGGCGAACTCGCAATCGTCAACGCGGACGTGCTGACCGTGGATTTCACCGCGCTCGCGCAAGGTGCGCCGATCCGCCTCGTCGGCAACCTGCCCTACAACATTTCCACGCCGATACTTTTCCATTGCCTTGAGCATGCCGCGTCGATCGCCGACATGCACTTCATGCTGCAAAAGGAAGTGGTGGATCGCATGGCCGCGGCGCCGGGCAGCAAAACGTACGGACGCCTGAGCGTGATGTTGCAACTGCGCTGCACGGTCGAGCCGTTGCTGAAAGTTCCGCCCGGGGCGTTTCGCCCACCGCCGAAGGTCGACTCGGCAGTAGTGCGCCTCACGCCGCTGCCCGCCACGGCGCTGCCCGGCGTCGATTTCGCAACCATCGGCAACATCGTGCGTGCCGCGTTCGGCCAGCGCCGCAAGACGCTGTCGAATGCCTTGTCCAGCGTGCTGGACGCTCGCGCCATCGCCGCGGCGGGAGTCGATCCACGCGCGCGCGCCGAGCAATTGGCGCCAGCCGATTTCGTGGCGCTGGCGCGGCAGTTGCATTAACAGGCTTGCCCGCGCTGCCGCTCTGCCGGACAATCCCGGCATGCCCTCCAATCCCTACGCTATCCGCGTCGACGTGCGCACGCGCTTCCTCGACGACGAGTCCGCACCCGCGGACAACCGCTACGTGTTCGCCTACACGATCCGCATCGCCAACACCGGTAGCGTGCCGGCGAAATTGCTGACCCGGCACTGGATCATCACCGACGCGAACGGCCGCGTGCAGGAAGTGCGCGGCGACGGCGTCGTGGGCGAACAGCCGCACCTGAATCCCGGCGAGAATTTCGAATACACCTCGGGCGCGATCCTGGAAACCGCAGTCGGCACCATGCACGGCAGCTACCAGATGCTGGCCGACGACGGCCGCCGTTTCGACGCCGCCATCGCGCCGTTCACACTGTCGATTCCCAGAACCTTGCACTGATGGCGACCTGGGCCATCGGCGACATCCAGGGTTGCCACGACGAACTGGCCCGCCTGCTGGAAAAAATCCGCTTCGATCCCGCGCACGACGTGCTGTGGTTCTGCGGTGACCTGGTCAACCGCGGCGGCCAGTCGCTGCATGTGTTGCGCCTGGTGAAATCCTTCGGCGAGCGCGCCATCGTGGTGCTCGGCAACCACGACCTGTCGCTGCTTGCCGTGGCCGAGCGCGACGAGGCGAACCAGGCCAAGGTCAACCCGGAATTGCGCGAAGTGCTGTTCGCGCCGGATCGCAACGCACTGCTCGACTGGCTGCGTACGCGTCCGCTCGTGCACGCGGATCGCGCGCTGGATTTCATGCTGGTTCACGCCGGTCTCGCCCCGAAATGGACGTGCGAAGATGCCGAGCGTGCGGCGCGCGAGGTGGAAGAACACCTGCGCGGCCCCAGCGCCAAGCGTTTGCTGCTGTCGATGTTCGGCAACAAGCCGGATCGCTGGAGTCCGAATCTGCAAGGCATGGATCGGTTGCGCGCGGCGATCAACGTGCTCACGCGCCTGCGCTATTGCGACGTGCGCGGGCGCATCGCCTACCGCGAGAAGGGCGCGCCGGGCACGCAGAAACACGGCCTGTATCCCTGGTTCGAAGTGCCGGGACGCATCGAACGCGGCATTCGCATCGTG
>JAICYA010000232.1 GCA_025934455.1 Rudaea sp. | reverse complement strand
TCGGCTTCGCCAAAGCCCTTGACTGCGGTGATGCGGCTGGCAGCAACGCCATGCGAGGTCAGGTATGCATCGACGATGTTCGCGCGGCGCTCCGACAGGCCCTGGTTGTACTTTTCGCTGCCCTTCGAGTCGGTGTAGCCGTCGATCTCGACCTGGACCTGCGGATAGCGGTTGAGGGTATCCACGGCCTGGCTCAGGATGGCAACCGATTCGGATGCCGGCGCCTTGAGTGTCGGGTCGATGTTGGTCTCGGCCTTCTTCGGCCGATCGAACTTGAAGTTGACGCCGCGCAAATCGATGACCACGTTCTGCGGCGGAGGCGGCGGCGGAGCGGCCTCCGGTGCCGGCGGCGGAGGTGGTGTCGCCGGCGGCAACGGTGCCGGCGATCCGCTGCCGAACTTGAAGTTGACGTTGAAGTAGTACTGGCGTCCATTCACGTAGAACGCTTCCGGCGCGGTGCTGAAGCCAAGGCCGGCTTGCGATCCGTTGATGAAATACTTCAGATGCGGGTTGTTGAGGTTCATCGCGTCGAACGTGAAGCTCAAATGCTCGTTGAGCTTGTAGCCCGCCGAGAACGACAGGTAGCCCTGCCCGGACTGCCAGTACGGCAACAACGCCATCTGGCCCGTGCTCGACATCACGCCGTCGTAGAACTTGGAACGGTAGGTGTAGTTGACGCGGGCGTTCCAGTGCGCGTCTTCATAGAAGACCGACGCGTTGGCCGTGTTCTTGGAAGTGCCGAACAACGGGCGGTCGCCGGCGGCGGCGTTGTGGGCCAGCGTGCCGTCTGCGTTGTACAGGTAGGTACCGCCCGACGAATGTCCCGTGGCGTAGGTGTAATTGAACGACACGCCGAAGTGGTCGCCGATCGGCTGGATGTAGTTCAAGGTCACGCCCTTCAACGTGCCGTTGACATTCACCGGAATGCTGACCAGGTAGTTGCTGTACACCGGCGTGTGCGAGGGATTGTTGCCGGCGCCGTTGTTGGTCAGGTAGTTGTTGAGGTACGTGGCGGTCGTGGTGCCGTAGTCGTAATAGTTGTTGAGGTCCATCGCATACACGCTGCCCGACAGCAGGCCGCGCGGCGCGAAGTACCATTCCAGCGACGCGCTGAAGTTGGTGGACAGGATCGGCTTCAGGCGCGGATTGGATCCGCTGCCGCCACCCAGGTCAGTGGCAACCGTGGGGTCGTTGAGATTCAGGAACCCGGCCAATTGCGTGTAGTCCTGGCGCGTCAGGGTCTGGGATGCCGCCCACCGCGTCAGCAGGCTGCCGTCGGAGTTCAGGTCGAACTTCACGTTGAAGCTCGGCAGCACCTTGTTGTAGTTGTGCTTGTAGTAGTTCCAGTACCAGCCGCTCGGATAAAACGCGGAAGGCGGCGTACCCGGCGCGTAGCTCGCTTCTTGGATGCCGGGACTGGTATAGCCGATTTTCTCGTCGGTGGAGACATAGCGCAGACCGGCGTTGGCGGTCCAGTGTTCACCCGTGAAATTCGCCTGGATGTAGGCTGCGCCGTTCTTCTCCGTCATGCTGTAGATGCCGTTCGGATAGAAGCGCGAAGTCGTGGGGTCGTCCGTCACCTTCCGGTTCGCATACAACGCGTTCAACTGCGCGAGCTGAGCCGGCGTCCAGAACCAGATATCGGAAGGCATCTGGCCCACGCCGAGATTGCTGCCGAAGTCGCTCGGATAGTTGCCACCGGCCGGCGGATAGATGGTGGAACCTTGACCGAATTGCACGGCGGAAGCAAAGTTCGGACCCTGCGCGATATCCGTCGGACTATCATGGTCGTGCTTGGCATAGCGCACACCAAACTCGAGCGAGGACAGTGCGCCGGCGTTGTCGAAATCGTAAGTGCCGTCGGCCTGGAACCAGCGTTCCTTGTCCACCACGTGGATGTTCTGTTCACCGAAAATCCAGTCGAGGCCGGCCGTTGCCGGATCGAACGCGTTGTTGGTACCACTCATGCTCCAATTGAGCGGCGTGCCGAGACCATTCATCGCATAGCTGGCTGTCGAACCAAAACCGGTGTCCATCTCCATCACGTCCTGGGTCGGCGTGTTGCCGGTGCCGCGGGTGGTGCCGATCTGGAACTTGAAGCCGAGGTTGTTGGTGGCCTGCCAATCAGCATCCAGCGTGACAAACTGGCTGGATTCGCTCTCGCCCGGGCGCGAGATCATGTCGTAGATCCCTTGCGAAATCGAAGGATCACCCGGCAAGTTTGCGCTGGTAAGGATGTTCCCCTGGATGGTGCCGGTCACGGCCTGCTTGGGAAGCTGGTCACGCGTGCGCAACATGTAGTTGCGGTTGTAGTCGGTCGCGTCGAGATGCGAATAGAACGCGTCGAGATTGAAGATGAGGTTGTCCGTCGCTTTCCACTGCAGGTCCACCGAACCGCCCTTGCGCTTGCGGGTTTGCGTGAACAGCGCCGCGCCCGGAAGGTTGGGGTAGAACACCCCGGTGCTGTTGTCGGTAGGTGCTTGCGCCATGCGCCCCAAATTTGGTTTACCCAATGACTGGGCAGCAGGTGTTTCTGCCCAAGGGGTCGCACTTTTGTCGCCGGTATCGTAGTAGTAGGGAAGATACGAATAACCCAAAATCTCCTGACCCTCGCGTTGCAGGTCGCGTTTCTCGTAGAACGCCTGGACCATCACGCCGAACGTACCGGAATCGTTCTTCCAGTTCAGCAGTCCGCTGGCCTGCGGCGTGGTCTTTCCGGGGAGGTCCGCGTATACCCCGCCTACGCTGCCTTCGAAGGAAAGCTTCTGGCTGAAATCCAGCGGCTTGCGGGTAATGATGTCGATGGTGCCGGCCGCGCCGCCTTCCAGAAGCTTGGCCTCCGGCGTCATGTGCACGACGACCTGGTTGACGACTTCGGAAGGCAGCATCGCGAAGCTGACGCTGCGCGTACCGCCGCCGCCGAGCACGAACCAGTCGCCCGAGCCGATGGAGTGGCCGTTGACCGTGGTCAAGGTCAGCGACGGCGCGCTGCCGCGGATGCTGGCGCGATCGGCTTCGTCGAAGCCGCCTTCCGCGCCCGCGGCATCGGCGATGTTGACGCCCGGCAATTGGGCGATGGTGTCGGCGACGTTCTTGGCCGGCAGCTTGCCGATGTCGACGGCGGAGACCACTTCGACCTGCGAATTGGCCGCCTTCTTCGTCTCGATCGACAGCGCCTGCGCGGCGCGCATGCCGACCACCTGGATGGTTTCCAATTGCTGGACAGTGTCTTTTTTCTTCTGTGCAGAATCCGTCTGCGTCGCTGCCCCGGCCGGTGGCTGCTGCTGGTCGTTGGTGGTGGACTGGCCCTGAGGCGAGGCGTTCTGCGCCTGGGCTGCTGCTGCAAACAACAGCGCCGTGGCGATGCTCGCCGAAAGCATGCTCTTGCGGAATTTCATGACGTACCCCTTCTCGCTCGCCAGGTGGTGGGTGCCGAAGCACCCGAGATGTTTTGAAACAAACGCATTACGCCGCCGTGCCGTCTCCCATCGCGCGGCGGCGTGCGGAACCGCGCATGTGCTTCTCGAAATACCAATGGGCCGCACCCATCACGCCGTGGCGGCCGTGCTCGATCAGGCGCACCGGCACGCGCTGCAGGAATTCGCGCATGCCGCCCTTGTCGAGGCAGCGCTGCACGAAACGGCTGCGCTGCAACAGCTTGCGCATCTCGGGCAGGACACCGCCGGCCAGGTACACGCCGCTATCCGCCATGAAAGCCATCGCGAGGTTGCCGACGAAACTACCGAGCGCGGCGCAGAACACGTCGACGGCTTCGACCGCGTCTTCATCGCTGCCCGCGCAAGCCGCGGCGGTCACCGCTTCGGGCGTCGCGAGCCGCGGCTGCCGTCCGCGCAACGCGCACAACGTGGCGTACAGCGTAAGCAGGCCGGGGCCCGACAGGATGCGCTCGTACGGCACGTAGCCGCCATCGGGCGCAAGGTAAGCCAGCACTTCGCGTTCGCGGGCATTGCCCGGCGCGAAGTCCATTTGCCCCGCCTCGCTGGCGAGCACCCGCACGCCGGCCGGGCCGGGCAGGCGCACCGCCGCACCCAGTCCGGTGCCCGG
>JAICYA010000242.1 GCA_025934455.1 Rudaea sp. | reverse complement strand
CTGCCCGTTCTGCACGGGCGGCGCAACTTCCGGCGCATGTACCGGTGCGACGGCCGCCTGCGCACCGGCCCGGGCATTTGCAGGCCTGGCGTTCGCAGCCGGGGTTGGACCGGCGACGGCGGTCGACAGTTCCACTTCGACCTCCTCGCCGGAAGTCTCGCGGAATACCGCGCTGCGCGGATTTATCCGGGTCAGGATCCAGCCGCCCTGGTCGCCGTCCATGGGCATGCCTTCCTTCAGCGCCATGTCCTTGTTCTTGAGCTTGTCGTGCACCATCGCCAGATGCAACTGCGGGGTCAGGATGACGCCGGTCAGGGCGATGTTGAGCGGCACCTTGGGCGGCGTTGGCGTATCCGGCGCATCGGGCGAATCCGGCGTCGGCTTGCGGTCGTCGTTGAACAACGGTCGCGCCGTGGTGTCGGCGAATTGCGTCTCCGGAGGCAGCTTGAACGGGGTCTTGTCGATGGCCACGCTGGCTGCCTGGGCGGAATCGACATCGGGCTGCAGCCACGCATAACCGCGCCCGAAACCGAACTGCATGGCCAGCGCGAGCAGCAGCAGGACGCCGCACACGCCGGCGAGGATCGCACTGAGCAATTTCGCGGCCTGCGTGCTCATGCGCCCTTCTTCCCCGCCTTGCGCAGGTAGCCCGACAGGTTGAAGCGGATGTCCAGCGCGGTCGGCGGATGCGCTTTCTGGCCCGGCGGCACGTAACCGTATTGCTGGCGGTAAATCAGCAGTTGATCCACGAACAGGTAGGGATTGCTGTTTTCCAGTTCGTACATTATTTGCGCAAAGGGTTCGAGCGCACAGCGCATGCGCACCTGGATGGTGACGCGCTCGTAGAGTTCTTCCTCGCCGCCCTTGAAATTGGAGTTGCTCACGATCGCGCACTTGTTCTCGTCCTTGACGCGCGCGGAAATCGCCTGCTTCAGGCGCTGGGTGAGATCGGAAAACGCGCTGTTCGCGTCCGCGTCGGACAGGAACGCCTGGTTACCCTGCTCGTACGCGCGCACCTGGGTCAGGCGTTTTTCGATCAGCGGGCGCTGCGCGACGATGCCGGCGAAGCGCTGCTGCTGTTCGCGCAGATCCTGCATCTGCGAGGCGATCGCGAGGTCCGGCGCGACGAACCACCAGTGCACGAGCAGCGCATAGCCGAGCAGGACCGCGATCAGCAACAGGATCACGGCGAGGAAACGACCGTTGCGCGGATCACTGGCCAGGCGCATGCGTGCCTCCGGCCGTCTTGTCCGCTGCCGCCTTGGCCGATGCCGCCTTGGCCGCGGTTGCGGATTTCGCCGCGGCGGCCTGGGCGTCCACGATCGAGCGGAAATCCAGGGTGATGTTGAAGCGATCCTTCTTCGTGCGCGGATCGGGCTGGATCGTGCCCTGCACGCCCGGATTGGCCAGCAGCGTGGACTGGTTGAGCAAGCCGATCAGCTTGGATGCATCGTCGCTCAATCCCTGCAGCTCGATCTTGTTCTTGTCGTCGACGTTCAGGCGTTCCAGGTACGTGTCGTCGGGCAGGCGTTTGGTCAGGTCCTCGAGCAGGTCGACCATCAGCGGCGTGTCGTGTTTCTTGCGGCCGAGGAAATTCGCCGAGTCGATCGTGTCCTGCAAGGTCTTGCGCAGTTGCGACACCTGCTTGGCGTCGTTCTGCGCCTTGGCCACGTCGGCCTGCATCGCGATCAGCGCGGCGGCGCGATTGTCCAGCCACAGCAGCATGCAGGTGACGAGCAGCACCGCTGCCGCCGCGCCCAGCGCCAGGTTCAGGCGCAGGCGCAGGTTCTTGCGCGCATAGCGCCGCTCGGCGGGCAGCAGGTTCAAGCCCAGGCGCGCGCCGCCGCGCACGTCGCTCCAGCAGTCCACGCCGTCGAGCATCGGATCGCTGCCGGCGACGGCGGCGAGTTCCGCATCGAGTTGCGCGCGCGGCACCACGGTCAGTTCCACGTGTAAATTGCGATCGGCCGCCGCATGCGGTGCGACGCGGTAATCGAAATACACCTGGTCGGCCTTGAATGGCGTCTGCCGATCCATCTCGAACGCCAGCACCTGACGCAGGTTGTCTTCGGCGGCCGCAGGCAGGCTGACCGCGCGGCGCAGGGTGCGCGATCCGTCGATGCAGTAGATGCGGCGCAGGTCGGGGGTTTCGAGCGCGCCGCGCAGGCGCGCGAACGCGGTCTTTTGCGTTTCGGCCGGATCGTCGAGGCTCACGCGTCCCAACTCGGCACAGCCTTGCGCGGATTGCCGCCATACCACCATCTCGCGCCCGACTGCGTCGAGCAGCAACGCATCGGCACGTTCGGCGAGCAGGCCACGCCAGCGCGCCGGCAGCAGCAGCACCAACTCGTGCCCCCACCAGGTGAAGAAGCGCGGCAGCGGCGTGCGCGCGTAGCGCGTGCGCAAGCGGGCGAGCTGAAGATCGAGCGCTTCGGTGAGGGTCATCGGGAGCTTTCTTTCTGATCCCAGCGAAGGACGGTGTACGGCTGCCCCGCCGCGCCGACACCGCCCAGCCGGATACTGGCGTCGAGCACGGTACTGGCGCCGTTGGCGAGCGTGGCACGGGATCGAATAGTGTACGTGTTCCCGCCGCCATTGGCCACGACGGGGGTGCCATCCGGCAACGTCAGTCCGGCGCCGCCGGGCTGGCCGGGCAGCGACTGCTGTCGGGCCGCGATCAACTGCTGGGCCAGGTCGGGCGTCATGCCCGGCAGCGCGAGCAAGACCTCCAGCGGCGCATAGGCAGGATTCGGTTGCACGCCGCCACCGTAGATGGTGACCGCCGATTCGATTTTTTCGAACAGGTCGTAATTCATGCCCAGCACTTGCTGCACTTCACCCACGGTCTGGAACGGCGCATTACGCGGAGCGTACGGCAACCCCGCCGCCTTGTATTCGTTGATCTCGGCACCGTGCGGGCGCGGCATGTCGTCCGGATCGCGCCAGTCCTGGATCGCGTCCGACAATGCCACGGCCTGATCTGCAGGCACGCCGGCCGAGGCGAACAATCCCTGTAGCAACGCATCGTCGGCCGTGTTGATGTCGACCAGCCCGGATTCGTCGGTGAGTTCGACCTGCACCTGCGCGCCATCGAATTCGAAATCGTAGGGACGGCCGTCGCCGACCCAGCGCTGGCTCATGTCCGGATTGCGCAATTCATACACCGCGCGCTCGATGCCGGCCTGCGCGGCGTAGCGCGCGGTGGTGCCGTCGAACAGGTGCCGCGCTTCGAAGTTCTCGGTGCGCGCGATCAGGGCAAAGCTGCCGAGCAACACGCCCATCAGCGCGATCACCCAGATGACGAGGATCAGGGCGACGCCGTGCTGGCGCGAACGCATCATTGCGTGCTTCCGGCACGGATCAGCCCCGGCCCGCGCGGCCGGATCGCACCGGCATTGAGCATCAGCGGCACGTCCAGCGTCGGCCACGGCGCCTGCACGCCCGGCTGCATGGTCAGGTCGATGCGCACCATCAACGGCGTGATCTCCGGATCGCGCCAGTCGCTGCTCCAGTCGGTGAGGTTGCCGTCGACATCGAGGGTGCGATATTCGAAGCGGCCGTCGGCGATGCGATCGAGCAGCACCACGGTGTTGGCCGGATCGTTGGCGGATTTGTCGGGGTCGTAGCCATTGAGCATCACATCGTTGAAGCGCAATTGCAGACCGTCCTTGCCCGGCGCGAGTTCCAGCGTCTGCACGTACGGTCCGCCGCGCGACAGGTAACCGGGCATCGGCGCGACGAAACGCAGCGTGCGCGCGTTGCCGTCGAACACGTGGATTGCGCCGCTGCTTGCGTCGCGCGCGAACTGCAGCGGCATGATGTGGCTGATCTGGCGGCGCAGGAATTCCTGCGCGGTGCGCAAACGGTCGGTGCGGTCGATCGACGCCTCGCCCGCGCGCATGGCATGCGCCGACGCGCGGAT
>JAICYA010000247.1 GCA_025934455.1 Rudaea sp. | reverse complement strand
GATTTCATCCTCGACCGCGAAAATGCTGGTCAGTTTGCGGTCGTACTTTTCCGACCACAGGTGATAGCCGCTGCGGGCGTCAATCAACTGGGCAGTGATGCGCACCTCGTCGCCGGATTTCTGCACGCTGCCTTCCAGCACGGTCGCGACATCCAGCGCGTCGCCGACTTTGCGCAGATCCTCGGCCTTGCCCTTGAACGCGAACGCCGAAGTGCGCGCGGCAACCTTCAGGTTCGGCAGCTGCGCCAGCGCATCCAGGATTTCCTCGGTGATGCCGTCGCTGAAGTATTCGTTCTTCGCATCGCCGCTCATATTGACGAACGGCAGCACGGCGATGGACTTGGCGCTCGGCGCGATTCCTCCCGCCGTCTCTCCGCTGGCGTTAATGGCGGGAGCGGCGCGCACCGAAGCCGATCCGCCGCGTTCGAAATGCCAGTACGCGCCACCCGCGAGCAGGGCGATCAGCGCGCCGAGCGCGCCCACGACGAAACCCGCGCGTTGCGAGCGACTTGTGATCGCGGGATCGGGAACCATCCCGTCAGCGGTCGCATCGGTGCGCACGATCCCTTGCGGCGTCGCGTCGAAAGCCCATGCAAACACCAGCGCGATCGGAAAGCCGATCAGGATCAGCACCACCACGAGTTGCTCGATCCAGTTCGGGAACGCGAACACCGGGAAGACTTGCGTGGCGACCTGGATCAGCAGCCAGCCGATCACCGCATAGGCGGCGGCCACACGGAACACGTGCCGGCGACGCAATTCGCGAAGCAGACTGCCTGTGGTCATCGCGCGCATTCCCCGTCCGGCGTCCCTCGCCGGTGCGGCATCTTCGCGCATTTTGCAGGGCGGCGACAGCGCCGCAGGATCAATCCCTGCCGCAGCCGCTCAACTTCAATTCCTGGCCCGGCCTCAATGCGTATTGCGGCGCGCGCAGATGGTTGTCCCTGGCCAGGGTGTGCAGGTCATCGCAACTGAACCTGTGCGCGACCGCCGAGAGCGTGTCGCCGTGGCGCACGGTGTAACGGCGAGCTGGCGGATCCGCGGCGTGCGCAAGTTGCGCCGGCGGACTCGGCACGGCCGCGGCGTGCAGGTCCGACGCCAGTTCCACCCATGGTCCTTGCACGCAGGCTTTCGCGTAATCGTCCTGCAGCTGCTGCGGCAATTCGACGCGCGCACCCATCGGCTGCTCGGCCTGCGGATCCATCTGCGGGTTGAGATTGCGCAGGATGCGGAACCAGCCGCGATTCATGCCGCCGTCTTGGCCAAGACAGACCGCCATTTCCGACAGCGACGCCGGACGTTGCAGGATCACGTGACCGGGTGCGCCGTCAATCTGCGGGAAATGCAGGTTGTAACGCTCCGGATGCATGAACAACCAGGCCGCGGCCAGCACCATCGGCACGTAGTCGCGGGTTTCCTGCGACAGCGAGAAATAGATTTTCGGATCCCAGAAGTTCGCATTCGATTCGCTCGCAGCAAGCCGCCCGACCCGGCCCTCCCCGCCGTTGTAGGCGGCCAGCACCATTTCCAGATTGTTGTTGAACTGCGCGAGCTGCTCGTTCAAGTACGCGGCGTTGGCGCGCGCCGATAAAGTCGGATCGAAGCGTTCGTCGAAACCATCCACCGTAGTCAGGCCGAAGCGCGCGCCGGTGGCCGGCATGAATTGCAATGGCCCGGCTGCGCCCGAGCGCGACACCGCGTGCACCTTGCCGCCGGATTCCTTGGCGATGAAGCCGAACAGGATTGCTTCCGGCAGATCGGCCTTCTGGTATTCGGGCCACATCTCGAAGCGCAGATACTGGTAATCCACGTACGCGGTCATCAGGTTCGGCCGCATCTGAGTCAACCACGTTTCCAGTGCAGCTTTCACTGGCCCGTTCATCGCGATCAGATCCGACAGCTTGCGCCCACGCAGCAGACTGGCGGTGCGCTGGGTTTCCGGCACCGCGTTCAGCACCGGCGAGGTTTCGCCGTTGTTGTCGGACTGATCGGCTGGCTGGTCGGAAAGTCGATCGCCTTCATCGCCGCCGAGGAAACTGCCGTCCTTCAGGCGCAGCGCGCGATCGTAAGTGCTGATGAAGCGCTGGACGTCGCAGCCGGCGATATTCACGCATTGCGCGGCTGCATTGCGCATGGTATCCAGCGCCACGCTGATCGCGTGCTCGGATTGCGCATTGTCGTCACGGCGCGCCAGTTGCAAGGCCTGGTCGTAGTCGCGCCCGGCCTGATCCAGCTTGGCGTAGAGCGCATCCAGCGCGGTGCTGGAGGAAGCCGCTCGGGGCGGTGTGGCGGAACATCCGGCCAGCACGGCGATCAGCAAGGTGACGACACACGGAAGCAGGCGCGGAACGCGCGGCAAAGCGGACATCTTCAACAAACCCCAGAACTCGGCCAAACCGAACCGTACTCTTTACGCCGCCTTCACTCAAGAGAGCTGGTGCACAATGCGCGCTCACAGGGAAACATTCACGCATGCCACGCTGGCGCCCGCCCCCACCCCGTTCCACCGCGATCATCACGCGCGCCGGATTCGAGAAACTGAAAGCGGAACTGGATCACCTTTGGCGCGAGCTGCGTCCGGAAGTGGTGCGCGCGCTCGCTGCCGCCGCTGCCGAGGGCGACCGTTCGGAAAACGCCGAGTACACCTACCGCAAGAAGCAGCTCGGCGAAATTGATCGCCGCGTGCGCTATCTCTCCAAGCGCATTCCCTCGCTGAAGGTCGCCGAAGGCGCGCCGACCAATCGCGCCGCGATTTTTTTCGGAGCGGTTTTCGAGATCGAGGATGTGCGCGAGGGTGCGACCAAGCGTTACCGCATCGTGGGTCCCGACGAAACCGACGCGAGACAAGGCTGGATCAGCGTGGACTCGCCGCTGGCGCGCGCGGCATTGAAAAAGCGCGTGGACGACGAATTCGAGGCGGAATTGCCGGGCGGCAAGGCGCAGTTCGTGGTGCTGTCGGTAAGCTACATGCTTTCGTAGGAGCCGGCTTGCCGGCGACCGTCCTTGCCATTCATGGCCAGGAGCTCCAAAGAAGGACGGCGCTTCGCGCCGTCGCTTGCAAGCAAGCTCCTACAACAGCATGGCTTCCAGATCGTGCGCATCCGCGCCGGTGACGCGCACCTTTGCGAACTGACCCGGTTTGAGCGACTGCCCATCGCCGATGCGCACCACGCCGTCGATCTCCGGCGCATCGGCGGACGAACGCGCGACGGCGCCTTCCGCATTCGCCTCGTCCACCAGCACGGTCAGCGTGCGGCCGATCTTCTGCTGCAACTTCGCGGCGGAAATCCCGGCCTGCACTTCCATGAAGCGTTCCAGCCGGTCTTCCTTCAATTCTTCCGGCACCGGGGCAGGCAGGTCGTTGGCGCGCGCACCATCGACGGGCGAATAGGCGAAGGCGCCGACGCGATCGAGCTGCGCCTCGTGCAGGAACTCCAGCAAGTCCTCGAACTCCTCGTCCGTCTCGCCGGGGAAGCCGACGATGAAGGTGCTGCGGATGGTCAGGTCAGGCACCTGGGCGCGCCAGTTCCGGATGCGCTCCAGCGTCTTGTCGATGTTGCCCGGCCGCTTCATCAGCTTGAGGATGCGCGGACTGGCATGCTGGAACGGAATGTCGAGGTACGGCAGCAGCCTGGGCATGCCGTTATGGGTCTGCGCCATCAGCGGCATCACCTCGTCCACGTGCGGGTACGGGTAGACGTAGTGCAGCCGCGTCCACACGCCCAGTTCGGACAGCCCCTCGCACAGCTCGGTCATCCGCGTGCGGTAGGCGTTGCCGCGCCAATCGCGCTCGGCGTATTTCACG
>JAICYA010000153.1 GCA_025934455.1 Rudaea sp. | reverse complement strand
CCTGCCGCCGGCACAGCGCCAGGCGCTGCGCGAGAAATTCAAACAGATGAATCCGGCCGAACGCCGCGCCTTCATCGCCGGTGCGCAGGCGCAAAACCAGGCAGGCAATGCGCGCGAATTCTTCCGTTCGATCCCGCAGGAAGAGCGCCAGCCGACGCGGCAGATGCTGCAGGCGCTGACGCCGGACGAACGCCGCGCGTTCCGCCAGACCTGGCACGGCCTGCCGGCGGACCAACGCAATGCCTACCGGCAGGGCTTGTTGCGCATGACGCCGCAGCAACGCAGCGCCGAGCTGGCCAAACCGCATGCGGCGCCGCATCCGCCGCGCGCGCACCCGCATTGATCGCGCGATAGCGGCGGCGGTCAGGTCGTCGCCAGGCTGATGACGAATGCGGCGGCGATGCCGAGGGAAATCATGATCGTGTAGCAGATGCCGATCGCGCCGAATTTCATCGTCGTGAAGAACCAGCCCTGGCCGTAGACCTTCTTCTGCATGACGAACAGGTAGATGGGAATCCACCACGCCATGACCGTCAGCAGCAGACCGAGTATTGGCGCCAACCAGGGTGCACCGGTCAGTGCAGCCGCGTGCGCGAAGCCGACGAGCGCGAACAGCAGCAGGGAAAGGAAAACGAAGGCGTGGCTGTGCAGCGCCACGATCAGGTGCTCCATGTACAGGCGGCGCTTGAAGATATAGAAGATCTTCAGCAGCAGCGCGAACAACGGCATCAGCACGAACAACACCTGCGGCAGCACGCCGAGAGCGCCGGCGATGAGCAGGGTCGGGTCCTTGCGGATGCGCGGGATGTTGTCCTTGGCGTGTTCGATCGCCGCGTTCAGGCGCGCATTCGCGAACTCCGGCAGCCAGGAAATGCGCAATGGATTGGTTTTGGCATCCCAGGGTTTGTCGTTGAAACTCACCGTGTCCAAGTCCGGATCGGCCGGCGGCGGCTCACCCCTGGCCTTGGCGTCGGCGACTTTTTGCAGATACGCCAGGCGCGCGTCGGCTTCCTTGCGGATCTTCGCGGCGGCCTTTTCCATCCCGGCCGCGACTTCCTTGTTTACGTTTCCCGGCGCCGGCGTTGCGCCGATGAGCGCGCCGGTTATCGCCTTGGCGGATTGCAGTTGAGCGAGTTTCGCGTCGCGCCGCGCGATCACTTCCTGCGGCGTCATCGCGGACGAGATGCCCGGCGTGTCGCCGTCATCGAAGTTGACCACATATTTGCCCAGGTGCGATTCGCCGAGCGTGAACTGGATCGTGAAGAACGCGAGCACGCTGAGGAAAAAATACAGACGGAACGGCGTCACGTAGCGCGTGCGCCGGCCGGCGAAATACTCGCGGGTCAGGAAGCCGGGGCGGAAATACAGCGGAAGCAGGCTGTGAAAGACGCGCGAATCGATGTTGAAGATCGTGTCGGCGACGTCGTGCAGCATGCCCGACAGCGGCCGGATCATGCCTTTGACCGGCTGTCCGCAGGCATGGCACCAGTCGCCTTGCAGGGCCGCGCCGCAATTGAGGCACGCCGACGCTGGCCGCGCTGGCGACGGCGCTGATTGCGAAGGATTCGGTGCAGGCGTTTCGGGTGTGGCATCGCTCATGGAGCGCACTGTATCCGATTGCATGCCGCCCGGCAGCGGCTCGCGCCGTCTGCTGCGGTTACACTGCGCGACCCCGCCAGGAATCGCAGATGTCCTACCTGCCGCCACGCCTGCACAGCGAGTTGCGCGAGACCCTGCGCCTGGCCGCGCCGCTGGTGCTCGGCCAGTTGTCGGCGGTTGGCATGAACGTCGTCGATACCCTGCTTGCCGGACACTACAGCGCGCAAACGCTGGCGTCGGTCGCGATCGGCACGAACGTGTGGATGCTTGCGATCGTCGCTGCCATCGGCGTGATGCTGGCGATGCCGCCGTCGGTCGCGCACCGGTACGGCGCCGGCGAACGCGAATCCATCGGCGCGTTGCTGCGCCAGGCGTTGTGGCTGGCCGCCGGTATCGGCGTCGTGCTGTTTTTCGCCGTGCGCCACGCCGGACATTTGCTGCGCCTGATGGGCATCGCGCCGGATATCGCCGAGCAGGCGCAATTGTTCCTGCATGCGATTTCCTGGGGCGCGCCGGCGCTGACCGGCTATTTCGCGCTACGCGGATTTTCCGAAGGCCTGGCCCTGACCCGCCCGACCATGTACTTCGGTGCGTTCGGGCTCGTCCTGCTCGCGCCGGTCGGCTATGTTTTCATGTATGGCGCGTTCGGCCTGCCTGC
This sequence comes from Rudaea sp., assembly GCA_025934455.1. Next base: position 3,378 of record JAICYA010000153.1, on the reverse strand, counting down.
GCGCGGCGCGCAAGGTTCCGGCATGGCCACAGCCACGGTGCTGTGGGTGCAATTCGCTGCGTTCGCCACCTATATCGCGCGCCGCCGCCACTACGCGATCTACGCGCCGTTCGCGCATTGGCAGTGGCCGCAGGCGCGCGCGCTTTTCGATCTGCTGCGCCTGGGCGTGCCGATGGGCATTTCGTTGTTCATGGAAGGCGGATTGTTCGTCACCGCGGCGCTCCTGATCGGATCGCTCGGCACTGATGTCGTCGCCGGCCACCAGATCGCGATCAACGTCGCCTCGGTCACGTTCATGGTGCCGCTGGGCCTGGCCATGGCGACGACCGTGCGCGTTGGCCGCGCAGCGGGAGGCGGCGACATGGACGGCGCGCGCTGGGCGGGCCTCGCTGGCATCGGCGCATCGCTGGCATCGCAAGTCGTGTCGTGCGCGCTGATGGCGTTGTTTCCGCATGCGATCGCGGCGTTGTACACCGACGATGCGGCCGTGGTCGCGATCGCCGCGCACTTGCTGCTGTTCGCGGCGGCGTTCCAGCTCTCCGACGGCATCCAGGTCACCGCGAACGGCGCACTGCGCGGGCTCAAGGACACGACCGGACCGATGGCGATTACCACGCTCGCCTACTGGGGCATCGGCATGCCGGCGGGTTACCTGCTGTGCTTCCACTTCGGCCACGGCGCGCCGGGCATGTGGACAGGCCTCATCGCCGGACTGAGCGTTGCGGCCGTGCTGCTGTTCGTGCGCTTCGCGCGCGAGTCGCGCGGTGGCCTCGCGAAAGCATGACCTTCAGCGCGTGCCCGGCTCGACCGTATCGGTTAGGCTTGCACAAACTTTGCGGAGAACCCCATGGCTGAGCAACAACGCGGCGCGATCATGCGCTTGCTGATCGGTGTCTGGAACTTGTTCAATTTCACCCGACGCCTCGTATTCGGCGTGATTGCGCTGTTCCTGCTGATCGGTTTCATCGCCGCGCTGCGCACGGCTGCGCCGAAGCTGCTCGACAAGACCGCGCTGGTGCTCGATCCGAAGGGCGCCATCGTCGAGCAGTACACGAACGATGCCGCCCAGCGCGCGTTGTCGAATCTCGCCGGCGACAAGTCCAAACAAACGCAGTTGCGCGACATCCTCACCGCGATCGACGCGGCGGCCAAGGATCCGCGCATCGCGCGCATCGTGCTCGAGCCGGATGGCATCGACAGCGCCGGCCTGGCGATATCGCGCGAGATCGGCGCCGCGCTGGATCGCTTCAAGGCGTCCGGCAAGCCGGTGATCGCGGTTTCCAACGGCATGACCCAAGGCCAGTACTACCTGGCTGCGCACGCGAGCACGATCCTGCTGCATCCGGATTCGCTCGAAGGGGTGCTGCTGACCGGCTTCGGCGCCTACCGCAGCTACTACAAGGACGCGCTCGACTGGCTCGGCGTGGACGTGCACGTGTTCAAGGTCGGCACGTTCAAATCGTATCCCGAGCCCTACGTGCGCAACGACGCTTCGCCCGCGGCGAAGGAAGCGGACTTGTTCTGGATGAACGACCTGTGGGGCGATTACCTCAATGACATCGCCGCGGCACGGCACCTGGACTCCGCGAAAATCTCCGCGCAGATCGCCGGCGGTGCCGACGCGATCAAAACCGCGGGCGGCGACATGGCCAAGCTCGCGCTCGACGCCAAGCTTGTCGACAAGCTCGCCACACCGGACGAGGCGCGGCAAATGCTGATCGCCGAGGGCGTGCGCGACAGGCACAGCTACCGCCACATCGATTTCGCCGACTACGCGGCGCTGGTCGAGCGCGAACATCCGCTGGACACGCGCCCGCAAGTCGCTGTCGTCGTGGCCGAAGGCGAAATCCTGCCGGGCGACCAGCCGCAGGGCACGGTCGGCGGGCTGTCCACGGCGAAACTCATCCGTGCTGCGCGCAACGAAGATCAGGTCAAGGCGGTCGTGCTGCGGGTGAATTCGCCCGGCGGCGACGCGTTCTCGTCCGAGCTGATCCGGCGCGAAGTGGAATTGACGAAAGCGGCGGGTAAACCCGTGATCGTGTCGATGGGCAATGTCGCCGCGTCCGGCGGCTACTGGATTTCGATGGACGGCACGCAAATCTTCGCCGAACCGACGACGATCACCGGTTCGATCGGCATCTTCGGGATCATGATGAACATTCCGAACACGCTCGCGAAGATCGGCGTGCACACCGACGGCGTCGGCACCACGCCGCTCGCCGATCCGATCGATCCGCGCCGCGCGTTGAACCCGGACGTCGGCGCGACGCTGCAGGCGGTGATCGAGCGCGGTTACCAGCGCTTCATCGGCAAGGTCGCGGCGGCGCGGCACAAGACGCCGGAGCAGATCGACGCGATTGCGCAGGGTCGCGTGTGGAGCGGCACGCAGGCCAAGGAACGCGGACTCGTCGACAAGATCGGCGGCCTGAAGGACGCGATCGCCGCAGCGGCGCAGACTGCGAATCTCGGTGACAACTACCGCGTGAGTTACGTGGAAAAACCGCTCACGTTCTGGGAGCGGATCGCGATGAACATGAGCAACGACGCACTCGTGGGTTTCGCCCATGCCGTGCTGCCGCAGATGCCGCTCGGTCTGCTCGACCAGCCGCAGATCCGCGAGCAGTTGCGTTTGCTGGAAAGTGCGCGCGATGGCAAGCTAGGTGTGTATGCGTATTGTTTTTGCGGGATGAAGTAAAGGTTCGCCTTGCTGTTCCCCCTCTCCCGCTGGCGGGAGAGGCGAGTTACACACTGTCGCCGAACGTGATTCCTGTGCGCAATGTGGCGAAGCAGAATTCACCCGCCCTGATCTTGTAGCGCCTGATCCTGCGCCTTCTTCTGCTCGTCGACGGTCTTTTGCACGTCCTTGGCTTTTTGCAGGGCCTTCACGTCGCTACTGAACACGTTCGAGTTGGGCAGCGGCTGTGCCGGCTGCGCGGCGGCGGCTTTCGGCGGCGGCGGAGCATCCGCGCCGCAGGCGGAGAGTCCGAGGACGACGACGGCAAGCGCGGCGGTTGCGATTTTCATGGCAGTCTCCCGTACGAATGCGTAAAGTCTGCGCCGGAGCCATGCGTACCGCAAGCAATCGAGGACCGCGATGACGACGAATTCCGCGCGCTGGCGTCTGGACGGTCAAACCGCGCTGATCACCGGCGCAAGCCGTGGCATTGGCCTTGCCTGTGCGCGCGAGTTCGCCGCGCTCGGCGCGGACGTGCTCATGGTCGCGCGCGACGAGGCGCATCTGGAAACCGCGCGCGCGGAACTGGCCGAGGAATTTCCCGATCGCGACATCCTCGCGTTCGCGGCGGACGTCGCCGACCACGAGCAACGCCTGGAAGTGTTCGACTGGATCGCCGACCTCGATACTGCGCTGTCGCTGCT
>JAICYA010000426.1 GCA_025934455.1 Rudaea sp. | reverse complement strand
TGGCGAGTTTTGCTTCGATGCTGCTGTACTGGTTCCATTTCAGCCACAACGGCCGCCGCATCGATGTGGAAACCGACGACACGACGATCGCCGCGCATTTCCTGCACCTGCTGCACGGCAAGGCGCCGAGCGAACTGCACGCGAATGCCCTGGACAAGTCGCTGGTGCTGTACGCCGAGCATGAGTTCAACGCATCGACCTTCGCCGCGCGCGTGATCGCCGGCACCGGCAGCGATTTCTATTCCGCGATCACCGGCGCGATTGGCGCGTTGCGCGGCCCCAAGCACGGCGGCGCCAATGAAGTCGCGATGGAAATCATCAGTCGCTACCGCACGGTCGAGGAAGCCGATGTCGATATCAGGAAGCGCGTCGCCGCCAAGGAAATCGTGATCGGCTTTGGCCATCCGGTGTACACGATCGTTGATCCACGCAGCGCGATCATCAAGGAAATCTCGCGCAAACTCTGCACGGATGCCGGCAACATGCGCCCGTTCGAGGTGTCCGAGCGGATCGAGAACGTGATGATGGAACTGAAGAAAATGTTCCCCAATCTCGACTGGTATTCGGCGAGCGTGTACCACATGCTGGGCGTGCCGACCGCGATGTTCACGCCGTTGTTCGTGATCGCGCGCACCGCGGGCTGGAGCGCGCATGTGATCGAGCAACGCCAGGACGGCAAGATCATCCGCCCGAGCGCGAACTACACCGGGCCGGAAGACCGGGTGTATGTGCCGATTGAGAAACGCTGACAGGGTGCGGAAACACCGAAAAACACCAAGTTTTGCGGCAATGCCGTAGGGCGGGTGGCAACCCGCCTTCGGCGCCGCATTCGGCGGGATTCGCTGCGCTACTCCCGCCCTACTTGGATTGTGTTTGGCCGCGCAGTGCGCGATCAGTGCAGCTGATCCAGTCCCTGCACCTTGAGCGCCTTCGCAACGCCGGCGTCGGCGCGCATGTGCTGTTCGAACTTTTTCAAGTTGTCGAGGCCGGCCAGGTCGACCTTGACCGCCTTGGCCCAGCGCAGCACCACGAACAAGTAGGGGTCGGCAATCGAGCGGCTGCTGCCGGCGAGCCAGTCGTGCTTGCCGAGCTGCGCATTGAATTCTTCGAAGTATTTCCGCAACACCTTGCGCGCGTTGGCGTGCGTCTTCTCGATGGCGGCCGTGTCGTCGAGGTAATCGGTGGTGCCAAACAGCGGCTTGTAGGCGGGGTGCACATCGGAGTTGATGATCCCGAGCCAGCGATTGATCTCGGCGCGGCTGCGCGGAGTGCCATCGCCGCCCAGTTTCGCGGCCGGGAACTTGTCAGCGAGGTAATTCAGAATTGCGGCATTCTCGACCAACACCCAGCCATCCTCGTCCAGAATCGGCACCTGGTGGTTCGGGTTGAGCTTCAGCATTTCCGGCTTCCGCAGGTCGTCGCGCTGGATCATCTGGACTTTGTAGGGCTGGCCGATCCATTCAAGCACGATGTGCGTGGCGAGGGCACAGGAACCGGCAAAACTGTAAAGCTTCATGGGGATCTCCTATGGGCGAAACGGCGCCGCGTCGCAAGCGCGGCAGGATGTGCGCGTTTTCACGCACTGGGCTAGCTGAATGGGGGCATCGATGGCACGCTTCAAGCCGGTTACAGGTGTGCGGCGAGTTCGGTGCCCTGGCGGATCGCGCGCTTGGCGTCGAGTTCGGCCGCGACGTCGGCGCCGCCGATCACATGGGTGGTGACGCCGAGTGCGATCAACGCGTCGGCCAGCGTGCGGTCCGATTCCTGGCCCGCGCAAATGATGACGTTGTCGACGTTGAGCGTTTGCGGCTTGCTGTCGAGACTGAGGTGCAGGCCGGCGGCGTCGATCCGCGTGTACACGGCGCCGCCGAGCATCTTCACGCCCTTGGCTTTGAGCGCCGCGCGGTGCACCCAACCCGTGGTTTTGTTGAGGCGCTTGCCTGGCCGTCCGGCCGTGCGCTGCAGCAGCCACACTTCACGTGGCG
>JAICYA010000027.1 GCA_025934455.1 Rudaea sp. | reverse complement strand
GCCTGCCTGACCCCCGCCTTCCGTTGACGCCGTTCGGTACCATGCATCATGAAGGTGCGCGGCAAGTGCTCGGCGCCTTCAAGCTGGCCGCGGTTCAGCCGCTGCACAGCGGCATCGCGTAAGCTTTAGCATCCCAATCGAATCAATCCGTTCGAATCAACCAGATCTAATCAAACAGATCTCATCAATTAGGATCAGCCGTGAATCGCACTCTTTCCTTTCGCTGGGCCATTTCCCTGATCGCCGTTGCCGGCCTGCTCGGCGGCTGCAGCTGGTTCCGTCACGATAACAGTTACTACGCGAAGGCGAAGCAGACCGCGCCGCTGGAAGTGCCGCCGGATCTGGATAAGCCGGTGTCATCCGATGCGATGGCCATTCCGCAATCCGGTTCGCCCGGCACGGCGGCACAGGCGTCCACCGGCAGCGTCGGCAGCGCACCGCCGTCGGGCACGATTAGCGGCGGCAGCTTGCGCATCGCCGACAATGTCGAACACGCCTGGCAGCGCGTGGGTATCGCGCTCGAACGCGCGCAGGCAGGCACGATCAGCGCGCGCGACGCGACGGCGCATACCTACACCGTGGAAGTCGCCGGCCTGCGCGCCGCGCCGCAACCGGCCGCAGCGCCCGTGGCGCATCACTGGTACTCGCGCATCCTGCATCCGTTCGGCGGCGGCGCCAAACCGGCCAATGCCGACACCGGTCCGGTGAGCGGTAATCTGACCGTGACCGTCAGCGCCGATGGCGACGGTGCGCGCGTGGAAGTGAACGGACCGGAAGAGGCCGCGCGGCGGGTGCTGGAAATCCTGCGCGAACGGCTCTCGTAAGCCGCAGGTTTTTCAGCGTTCCAACAGGGGCAGCTTGCCGGTCTTGCCATCCCATTCCTTGGCGTCGGGCGGAGCGTCCTTGCGTTCGGTCAGCACCGGCCAGATGCGCGCGAGTTCCGCATTGAGCGGGATGCAGTGCTCCTGGCCCGCCGGCACGTCGTCTTCCGGAAAGATCGCGACAGCGGGGCACTCCGGCTCGCACAGCGTGCAGTCGATGCATTCCTCGGGATCAATGACGAGGAAGTTCGAGCCTTCATGAAAGCAGTCGACCGGACATACCTCCACGCAATCGGTGTACTTGCACTTGATGCAGTTTTCGGTGACGACGAAGGGCATGGTTCGGTAGTGGTCGGCTGCTGACGTTACGAATATCGGAATCTTTTGGATTGAATCGTCGCGAGCGCGGGTAGTTTGCACGCGCACGGAGCGCAGAAACCGGAGTTTACTTTTGGGTAAATGAGGATTTCGAGCACCGGACGCGTGCAAAATGCCAAGCGCAGCAGATTCAAACAAAAGATTTGGCGCTCCCAAGGGGATTCGAACCCCTGTTTAGGCCTTGAGAGGGCCCCGTCCTAGGCCTCTAGACGATGGGAGCGCGTCAAGCATCAGTATACCGGGACGCCACTACATGGGACAATTCCCCCTGCGCGAGGGAAGCGCGCCTCAAGACCACACGATGAATCCATCCCCACCGAATTCCACAGCCGTGCGCATCATCCCGCGCGAGCAGCACAGCATCTCGCGCAAGCAGATCTCCAGCGCCGCGCTGCGCGTCCTGTATCGACTCAACGAAGCCGGTTATGCGGCTTATCTGGTCGGCGGCGCCGTGCGCGACCTGCTCATCGGCGGCCAGCCGAAGGATTTCGATGTCGCCACCGACGCGACGCCCGAAGACGTGCGTCGCCTGTTCCGCAATTGCCGTCTGATCGGGCGGCGGTTTCGCCTCGCCCATGTCGTGTTCGGTCCCGAAATCGTCGAAGTCGCCACGTTCCGTGGCAGCGGCGACGGCGAGGTTGGCGAGGGCGATCGCCATGTCGTCGACGGCCGCATCGTCCGCGACAACGTCTGGGGCACGCTGGAGGAAGACGCCCTGCGCCGCGATTTCACCGTCAATGCGCTGTACTACAACATCGCCGATTTCTCGGTACGCGATTACGTCGGCGGATTCGAAGACGTGCAGCGCCACGTGCTGCGCCTGATCGGCGACCCGGCGCAGCGTTACCGCGAGGATCCGGTGCGCATGCTGCGCGCGGTGCGTTTGTCGGCGAAGCTGGATTTTTCCATCGCGCCCGAGGCGCGCGCGCCGTTCGCCGAACTCGGCGAACTGCTCGCGCAGGCGCCGCCGGCGCGACTGTTCGACGAGACGCTGAAGATGTTTCTTGCCGGCAGCGGTCTGAAAAGTTTCCGTGCGCTGGAACAATCCGGATTGCTCGGCGCGGTGTTCCCGCTGACCGCGCGTGCGCTCGCGTTCCGCGGCGATTCTTTCCGCGCACTGGTCGAGGCCGGCCTGGCCGGCACGGACGCACGCGTTGCTGAAGGCAAATCGGTGACGCCGGCCTTCCTGTTCGCGGTGCTGCTCTGGGGCGCGGTGCGCGCGCAGGCCGAACGCGAGATCGCACGCGGCGTGGAGCCGAACCTGGCTTGGCAGCGCGTGAGTCACCAGGTCATCGCCGAGCAGGCCAAGCACGTCGCGATTCCGCGGCGTTTCGGGCAGATCATGCAGGAAATCTGGGTGCTGCAGCCGCGTTTCGTCGACCGCCAGAAGAAGCGCGTGTTCCGTCTGCTCACGCACCCGCGCTTTCGTGGCGCCTACGATTTCCTGCTGCTGCGCGAGGCCGAGGGCGGGGACATCGCCGAGCTCGGCCGCTGGTGGACGCACGCGCAAGCTGCGCCGCACGAGGCGCTGGCCGAAGAACTGTCCGCCGCGCCTGCCGAAGCGACTGGCCCGGCCGATGCGACGAAGAAGCGGCGACGGCGCCGGCGCAAGCCCAAGGCGCCAGCGGCAACCGCATAGTTTCGAATCCACGATGGAAACCGCATACATCGGCCTCGGCAGCAATCTCGCCGATCCGCATGCGCAGGTCGAAGCGGGAATACGCGCACTCTCGAAGTTGCCGAAGACCCGGCTCATTGCACGCTCACGCTTGTATCGAAGCGCACCGTGGGGACGCGCCGACCAACCGGAATTCGTCAACGCGGTGGTGCAGCTTGAAACTGCGCTGGAACCGCGCGAGCTTCTCGATCATCTTCTGGAAATCGAACGCGCAGCCGGGCGCGAACGCGATGGCACGCGCTGGGGTCCGCGCGTTCTCGACCTGGATATTCTCGCGTACGCGCAAAGGCGCATCGCCGAGTCCGGCCTGCATGTGCCGCATCCGCAGCTGCACGAGCGCGCGTTCGTGCTCGTGCCGTTGGCCGAAATCGCGCCGGATCTGCATATTCCCGGGCGTGGCCGCGTTGCCGACCTGCGCGCAGGCGTCGATGCTTCGACCTGCAGACGCATGGCAGAATAGCCGTTCGACCTCGGGAGTCCGCCATGTATGCCAACGCGAAGTCCGCCGCACGCTCCGCCATCACCGTGCCGCAGCTGCACGCGATGAAAGCGCGCAGCGAGAAGATCGTCATGCTGACTGCCTACGATGCCAGCTTCACCGCGCAATGCGACGCGGCGGGCGTCGATGCCGTGTTGGTCGGCGATTCGCTCGGTATGGTCGTGCAGGGACACTCGAGCACCTTGCCGGTCAGCGTCGACGACATGGTCTATCACACCGCGGCGGTGGCGCGCGGCATAGCAAGCGCCTTGCTCATTGCCGACATGCCGTTCATGAGCTTTCGCGATGCAGATGCGGCCTTGCGCAGCGCCGGACGCCTGCTTGCCGAAGGCGGTGCGGCCATGGTCAAGCTCGAAGGCGCGGGCTATGTGCTCGATGTCATTGCCGCACTTGCGCAGCACGCGATTCCGGTTTGCGCGCACCTGGGTCTGACCCCCCAATCGGTGCACAAGCTCGGCGGTTATCGTGTGCAGGGCAAGACCAAAGATGCCGCCGCTCAGCTTCTGGCCGATGCGCGCGCGGTCGCGGATGCCGGTGCCGATTTGCTCGTGCTCGAATGCGTGCCGGCGACGCTGGCCAAACGCATTACCAACGAGATTCCGATTCCGACCATTGGCATCGGCGCGGGTGCGGATTGCGACGGCCAAGTGCTGGTGTTGTACGACATGCTGGGCATCACGCCGGGCAAGCGGCCGCGCTTTTCCAAGGATTTTCTCGCCGGTCGCGGTTCGGTGGGCGAGGCGATCCGCGCCTACGCCGAAGCGGTGCGTGACGGAACGTTTCCGGCGGCCGAGCACGCGTTCTGATGGATACATTTCATTCCGCGGCGGACTTGCGCGCCTGCGTGTCCGCATGGCGCCGCGCCGGTGCGCGCGTCGGCTTCGTACCGACGATGGGCAACTTGCACGCGGGACATTTTTCGCTGATCGAGCTGGCGCGTGCGCACGCCGACAGGATTGTCGCGAGCGTGTTCGTCAATCCAACCCAGTTCGGCCCCAACGAGGATTTCGCCAATTATCCGCGCACGCTCGAGGCGGATCGTGCCGGACTCGCTGCGCATGGCTGCGATGCCTTGTTTGCGCCGAGCGTCGATGAAATGTATCCGTTTGGCGCCGCCGCAAGCGTGCGCGTAGAGATTCCGAAAATCACCGAAGTTCTGGAGGGCGAACTGCGCCCCGGACATTTCGCCGGCGTGGCTACAGTGGTGACGAAACTGTTCAACCTCGTGCAACCCGATGTCGCCGTGTTCGGCCAGAAGGATTACCAGCAATTGCTCGTGATCCGGCGCATGACGCAAGACCTGCGTTTTCCGATAGACATTGTCGCCGCGCCGACGCGGCGCGAAGGCAATGGCCTGGCGATGAGTTCGCGCAATCAGTATCTGAGCAGCGAGGAACGCGATCGCGCTTCCGTCATTCATCGAACCTTGTGCGCGATGCGCGAGCAGTTGCATGCCGGGCGACCACCTGCGCAGATCGAAGCAGGCGCGCGCGCTGCGCTGGAGGCGGCAGGTTCGGTTCCGGATTACGCGGTGATCCGGCGTGCCGCCGATTTGTCCGTGCCGGATGCAACCGAACGCGGCGGCTTGATCGCCTTGATTGCGACGAGGCTGAGCCGCGCACGGCTGATCGACAATCTGCTGCTCGACCCCTAGCTTTGGCGCAACGTCTGTGGTATTCTCACCACTGCCATCGGGATTTTTGCAACGTTCGCGCGTTGCCCCAAAGGCTAGCAGGGCGGCATCGTTCTGGTAATCGTCACTCCGATAATTCAACCCTCGCTGCATAAGCGGGGGTTTTTTTTCGCCCCAGCTTGTAGTGGATTCGCCGCAAGTCTTGCCGATTTCGCGCGCTACGCGGATAATTTGTGCGGCGCCGCAGAATCAGGCGGCAATGTTGCGTAAATGACACACGATTGATCGCGAGACCGCCATGCATCTGAGCCTGCTCAAAGCCAAGATCCACCGCGCCAGCGTCACCCACGCCGAATTGCACTACGAGGGTTCCTGCGCGATCGACGGCCTATTGCTGGACGCCTCCGGCATCCGCGAGTACGAACAGATCCACATCTACAACGTCAACAACGGCCAGCGCTTCGTCACCTACGCGATCCGCGCGGACGAGGGTTCCGGCATCATCTCGGTCAACGGCGCCGCCGCGCATCGCGCATCCCCGGGCGACATCGTCATCATCTGCGCCTATGCGCAATTGAGCGAAGCCGAAGCCGCGCACTTCAAACCGACCCTGGTTTACGTCGACGCGAAGAACCGCATGAGCCACACCAAGAACTCTATCCCGAAGCAGGCGGCCTAGAGACCTGCCGTTCCAACGCCCACGCCACATGCTCGCGCACCAGCGCAGAGGGGTGCTCCGCGCGTGATTTCAGCGCCTTAATGATGACGGGGTTGCGCGGCGCATTGCCCAGCGCCACGGCGATATTGCGCAGCCATTGTTCGTGGCCGATGCGGCGGATCGCGGAACCTTCGGTGCGGGCGAGGAAGTCCGCTTCGTTCCAGCCGAACAGGTCGACGAGGGCGGCGCCGTCCAGTCCGTGGCGCACGGCGAAATCCGGCTCGACGCTTTTCCTCGCGAACTTGTTCCACGGGCACACCAGCTGGCAGTCATCGCAGCCGTAGATGCGGTTGCCGATGAGTGGACGCAGTTCGAGCGGAATGCTGCCGCGCAATTCGATGGTCAGGTAGGAAATGCAGCGGCGTGCGTCGAGTTGCTGCGGACCGACGATGGCCTGGGTCGGACACACTTCGATGCAGCGCACGCAGGTGCCGCAGTGGTCGCTTTCGGCTTCATCCGCCGGCAGCGGCAGGTCGGTATACAGTTCGCCGAGGAAGAACCACGAACCGGCACGACGGTTGATCAGGTTGGTGTGCTTGCCGATCCAGCCCAGGCCTGCATTGCGCGCCAGCGCCTTTTCCAGCACCGGCGCGGAATCGGAAAACGCGCGGTAGCCGAAGGGACCGATTTCGCTGGCGATGCGGTCGGCGAGTTTTTGCAAACGCGCGCGCATGAGCTTGTGGTAATCGCGGCCCAGCGCATATCGCGAAACGAAGCCGAGTTCGGGATCCTCGATCACTTCCCAGCCATTGCGTGCGCCCGGCGGATCGTAATCCAGCCGTGCGGAAATCACGCGCACGGTGCCCGTGTGCAGGTCCGCGGGACGGCTTCGTTTCGTGCCATGACGCGCCATGTATTCCATCTCGCCGTGGCGGCCCTGCGTCAGCCAGTTGAGCAGATTCGTTTCGTCGTCGCCAAGTTCGGTCGTGGCGATGCCGACTTGCGCGAAGCCCAACTCCGAGCCCCAACGTTTGATGCGGGCAGCAAGTTCGATGTAGTCGGGCGCGTTCATTGCGCAAAGTATAAACTTCCAGCATGAGCAGCCGTTTGTACACTGCAAAACAGGTTCGCGAGCTGGATCGCCATGCGATCGAGGACCTCGGCATCGCCGGATTCGACCTCATGCGGCGCGCCGCCGGCGCGGCGTGGCGCGTGCTGCGTGCACGCTGGCCACGCATGGCGCGACTGGCTGTGCTGTGCGGTGGCGGCAACAACGGTGGCGACGGCTACCTGCTCGCTTGCCTGGCGCGCGAGGCCGGCTTGCCGACCGTCGTGCTGGCACTGGCTGAGCCGGTGACAGCAGATGCGAAACGCGCACGCGATGCCTGGCGCGATGCCGGCGGAGAAATCATTGCAGCGGAACACGGGCTGCCCGCCGCGGATGTTTACGTCGATGCGATTTTCGGCACGGGTTTGGCGCGTCCGGTGGACGGCGTGGTGGCGGAAACGATGCGCCACATGGACGCGACGGGCCGGCCGGTGCTGGCGCTGGACGTGCCATCCGGGATCAACGCCGACACCGGCGCGGTGATGGGTACGGCGGTGCGTGCTGAAATCACGGTGAGTTTCATCGCGCGAAAACGCGGACTGTCGACCGGCGCGGCGCTGGATTACTGCGGCACCGTCGTGCTGGATCGCCTTGGATTGCCGGAAGAAGCGTTTGCCAATGGCGCATTCGATGCGCGCCTGCTCGATCCACGCCGGATGGCGTCGTGGTTGCCGCCGCGCGAGCGCGGCGCGCACAAGGGCGATTGTGGCCATGTACTGGCGATTGGTGGCGATGCCGGCATGGGTGGCGCGATCCGCCTGTGCGCGGAAGCGGCGCTGCGCGTGGGCGCAGGCCTGGTCAGCGCCGCGACGCGTGCGGAAAACATCGCCGCAATCAATGCCGCGCGGCCCGAAGTGATGGCGCACGCGACAACCGATGCGACTACTGCGCTGACAGCTTTGTTCGCCCGCGCCAATGTCATCGCGTTGGGGCCTGGGCTGGGCCAATCCGATTGGAGCCGGACACTTTGGCGGGCGGCATTGGGCTCGCACAAACCCGCTGTCGTGGATGCGGATGCGTTGAACCTGCTTGCTGCGCAAACGGCCGCGCTGCCGCCGGGCAGCGTGATCACGCCGCATCCGGGCGAAGCTTCGCGTTTGCTGGGTTGGAGCAGCGAACGCATTGCCAGCGACCGCTTTGCCGCGGTGCGCGAACTGGCGACGCGCCATCGCTGCGTGGCCGTGCTCAAGGGCGCGGGCACGCTGATAGCGCACGAACGCGGTGACGTGGCGGCATGCCCGTGGGGCAATCCGGGCATGGCCTCGGGCGGCATGGGCGATGTGCTGACCGGTGTCATAGCGGGGCTGATGGCACAGGGATTGAATGCCTGGCGCGCGGCGCGCCTGGGTGTTTCCCTGCACGCGCAAGCTGGCGACGCGGCGGCGCATGGCGGCGAAGCGGGGACGCTCGCGAGCGATCTGTTCGCGCATCTGCGCCGCCTTCGCAATGGATTGGCCGATGACTGAAATCGCTTTCAACGGGATCGACGAGGACGCGCTCGCCGCGCTCGCGCACGAACTGGCGCCGCGCCTGCGCGGCGGCGGCAGCATCCATTTGGCAGGGCCGCTCGGCGCGGGCAAGACCACGTTTGCGCGCGCGCTGTTGCGCGCGCTCGGCGCCGGCGAGCGCATCAAGAGTCCGACCTACACCCTCATCGAATCCTATGCGCTGCCGGGGTTGGCGGCGCAGCACCTGGATCTGTACCGCATCGCCGCCGCCGAGGAACTGGAATGGCTGGGTTTGCGCGATTTGGCCGATGGTCCGGTCTTGTGGCTGGTCGAATGGCCCGAGCGCGGCGTGGGCGCGATTCCATTACCGGATTTGACCGTGAGCCTGGCTCATGCGGGTTCGGGCCGTGATGTCGCGCTGCATGCCCGCAGCGATAGGGGAGAGCGTTGGTTGACCGGATTCAAGACAGCGGCTTAGCCGCGATTCCTGATTTTCACGGGAGCTTTCTCGTGCAAATCTTCGATTCATAAAGAAAAAGTACTTGAAATCCGCAGTGGTTTTGCGTTTGAATACGCCGCATGAGGGGAGTAGCGGCCCGGATCGGATGTTTCGTCGCCTGCGCGGCCGTGCTGGCCGCACCCGCGTGGGCGGCTGAAATCCGTTCGGCCCGGGCAACCCAGGGCGACGGCTACCTGCGCATCAGCTTCGATCTTTCCGCGCGGCCGGACTACAAATTGTTCGAGATTGCGAATCCGGATCGCCTCGTCATCGACGTGGGCGACTCCGCTTTGGCCGGCGGCTTCGCACCACCTTCCGGGACGGGCGTGCTCAAGAGCGTGCGCACAGGCCGGCACGGCAAGGACGGCGTGCGTGTGGTGCTGGATCTCGCAACCGCCGTACAGCCGAAGAGTTTCGTGCAGCCGCGCGGCCGCGGCGGCGACTACCGCCTGGTCGTGGATTTGTATACGAAAAAAAGCGGCGCGCCAGTCAAGAGCATGGCCGCGCTCGCGGCCATGCCGCGCGACGTGGTCGTTGCCATCGATGCCGGCCACGGTGGCGTGGACCCCGGTGCCACCGGCAACGGCGGCACGCGCGAGAAAGACATCACGCTGGCCGTGGCGCGCGATTTGGCCAAGCTCGTCGACAAGCAGCCCGGCATGCACGCGGTGTTGACGCGCGACGGCGATTATTTCATCCCGCTGCAGGAACGCTACCAGAAGGCGCGCGAGGCCAAGGCCGATTTGTTCGTGTCGATCCATGCCGATGCCTACGCCAGCGGCGACGCGCGCGGTTCGTCGGTGTGGGTGCTCTCGCCGCGCGGCGCGACGAATGAGGCGGCGCGCTGGCTGGCCGATCGCGAGAATCGCGCCGACCTCGTCGGCGGGGTGAAACTCGAAGACAAGGACAACACGCTCGCGGCGGTGTTGCTGGATCTGTCGCAGGGCGCGACCGCCGAGGCCAGCGACGCGGTCGCCAAGCGCGTGCTGCATGCCTTGGCCAAAATCGGTCCGACCCATCGCGGCTACGTCGAGAAAGCCAATTTCGTCGTGCTGCGTTCGCCGGACGTGCCGTCGGTCCTGGTGGAAACCGCGTTCATTACCAACCCGGCCGAGGAAAAACGCCTGAAGAGTCCGGCACAGCGGCAGAAACTCGCCGACGCCATCCTCGGCGGCTTGCGCGATTATTTCGAGGCGGCGCCGCCGCCCGGAACCCTGTTCGCGGCGAATGCACGACGCGACAAGCCGCGTAGCGTTGCCGAGCGTGCGGTCGATGCCGATTCCGCGGATCTCGCGGACGATGCGATTGCCGCGCGCGTGCCGAAATCCTGACAACGCCGCGCGGCGCATCATCTCCATCTTGAAATCCTGTCGACGCGTCGTCACTTGACGAATATCGCGCATGCGCTCACGCTGGCCGTGAACCGCCGCGCCACACCATCGACAGGAAACGCAATGAGCACCAGCATCAAGCCCGAAACGTCCGCCATTGCCGCCATTGCCGAATTGCCGGTACTGCCGCTGCGCGACGTCGTGGTCTATCCGCACATGGTGATTCCGCTGTTCGTCGGTCGCGAAAAATCGATGAAGGCGCTGGACATCACCATGGCCGGCGACAAGCGCATCCTGCTGGTGGCGCAGCGCGGCGCGGACATCGACGATCCCAAGGCCGGCGACCTGTATCCGATCGGTACGGTCGCCAGCATCCTGCAATTGCTCAAGCTGCCGGACGGCACGGTCAAGGTGCTGGTCGAAGGCAGCACGCGCGCGGAAGTCGTGCGCTACGGCGAGCGCGACGGCGTGATGACCGGCCACGTGCGCGCGCTCGAACCCGCCTACACGCGCGCGCCGCGCGAGATCGAAGTCGTGGTGCGCACCGTCGTGTCTCAATTCGAGAGCTTCGTCAAGCTCAACCGCAAGATTCCGCCGGAGTTGCTGACCACGCTCGCCGGCATCGACGACGCCTCGCGCCTGGCCGATACCATCGCCGCGCATCTGTCGATCCGCCTGTCCGACAAACAGCGCCTGCTGGAAACGCCCGACGTCGCCGATCGCCTGGAAATGCTCATTGGTTTCGTCGAGGGCGAGATCGACGTACAGCAGATCGAGAAGCGCATCCGCGGCCGCGTCAAGACGCAGATGGAGAAGAGCCAGCGCGAGTATTACCTCAACGAACAGATGAAGGCGATCCAGAAGGAACTGGGCGAGAACGAGGAAGCGCCGAACGAGATCGAGGAACTGGGCAAGAAGATCGAGAAGGCCGGCATGCCCAAGCCGGTGGAGAAGAAGGCACGCGCGGAACTCAACAAGCTCAAGCAGATGTCGCCGATGTCGGCCGAAGCCACCGTCGTGCGCAACTACGTCGACTGGCTGGTCGGCGCGCCGTGGCGCAAGCGCAGCAAGGTGCGCCGCGATCTCAAGGCCGCCGAGGAAGTGCTCGACGCCGATCACTATGGCCTGGAAAAGGTCAAGGAGCGCATCGTCGAATATCTCGCCGTGCAGCAGCGCGCCAACAAGCTGACCGGACCGATTCTGTGCCTTGTCGGCCCTCCGGGCGTCGGCAAGACGTCGCTCGGCAAGTCGATCGCCAAGGCGACCGGCCGCGAGTTCGTGCGCGTGTCGCTCGGCGGCGTGCGTGACGAGGCGGAGATCCGCGGCCACCGCCGTACTTATATCGGCTCGATGCCGGGCAAGAT
>JAICYA010000033.1 GCA_025934455.1 Rudaea sp. | reverse complement strand
GGATCACGTTTGGCCGCTTGGGCAGCTCGACCATGACCAGGCCGATCGTGCCCTGCACCAAAATCAGCACGACGATGGTCCAGTGGAAGAACTTGGCGAGGCTGCCCCAGTGATTCGGTCCGCTCTTGAGCATGTCACCGCTCCGGTTGCGACGGCGCAGTTTGAACCGGCGCGGGCTTTCCGCGCAAGCCTTCCGCCTCGATGCGGATTTGCACCGTGTCGCCGATGTCGGGCAAATACTTCGTCATGCCGAAATCCGCGCGCTTGAGCGTCGCCGTGGCGGCGAAGCCGGCGGTGTAGCGCAAGTCATAGGGATCAAGGCCAGCGCGATTGAACGTCACGTTCAGGTCGAGCATGTGCGTGACGCCGCGCAAGGTCAGCGCGCCACGCACGACTGCGGATTTATCTCCGGTTTTTTCAGCGGACCTCGAAACGAAATGCGCCTCGGGATATTTGTCGGTTTCGAGGAATTCCCAGGAGCGGACTTTCGCGTTCCAGGCCGCATCGCCAAGATCCAGCGATGTGGCATTGACGATCGCGTCGATCCTGGCCGTGCTCCAGTCGCCGTCGTCGAAGTGGAAAAATCCACTTTTTATCCTGAAGCGCGCACAGGGCGTGGAAAATCCCATGTGGCTCGCGCAGGCATACACCTGGGTGTGCACGGCATCGAGGGTGTAGTCCGACGCACGCGCCGGCATGGCGCAAAACGCCGGCGCGGCCATCGCAACAAGGACTGTGGATCGCAGGTTCATGCACTGCCTAGTTTGCCAGATTGGGGCGGAAGCGGTCCCTGCATTTGGACGGGTGGCGAACGCTGAGCACATTCAATGCATCGCGATCGCGCGGGTATAAGAAAAGCGTAATAGCGCCGGGAGGAATTTCAGGCATCATCGGCGTGGGAAAAAGCTGGGGAGCTTTTCATGTGGGGCAGCCTTTTATTCGCGGCCGCAGCGGCCGTGGCGCCGCCGAACGACGTGCCACAGCTCGCGGCGACGCCTTACTTCCGCACGCTGGACGCCGCGGACGGGCTGCCGTCGAGTACGGTGTGGAAAATCGCCCAGGACCACGACGGCTACATCTGGGTTGGCACGGCGGACGGCTTGGCGCGCTACGACGGCGTGGACTTTCGCGTCTATCGCAACGATCCGGGCGATGCGGCGAGCCTGTCGGGAGCAGACGTCACCGCGCTGTTCGTCGACCGCGACAACCGTATCTGGTGCGGCGGCGAGGATGCTGGCCTGAACCTGCTCGATGTGCGGCGTGCGGGATTCCGCCATTTCCGCCACGCTGCCGGCAATCCGGCGAGTCTTGCCGGCAACGACGTCTGGGCGATCGCGCAGGACGCGGCCGGCGCGATCTGGATCGGCGGCTATGCGATGGGCCTTGACCGCCTCGACGAATCCACAAATACATTCGTACACTTTCGCAGCAAGGGCGGCGCGTCGAATGGCCCCGCGTCCGACAACGTGCTGGCATTGCGCGGCGACGCCGCGGGAAACCTGTGGATAGGCAGTGACACCGGCATCGACGTGCGCGCTGCCGACGGCAAATTCCTCCATGTGGATACATCCGCCGTGCCGGGCGCGGGCGGCATCAATGCGGCGGTATTCCTGGAAACGGCGGACGGCATGCTCGCCGGCACGCGCCGCGGCGTGCTGCGCATCGGTGCCGACCTCAAGGCAAAAGTGCTGGAGGACGCGCGGCTCCCGGACAAGGTCGTGTACGCGCTGGCGGCGGGCAACGACGCCGCGTTGTGGATCGGCACGCGCGAGGGCCTTGCGCGTCGCGCCGCGGATGGGCGCGTGGACGTGCATTCCGAAAACGCCGCTGTCGCCGGCAGCTTGCCCGGCAAGAAGGTTTTCGATGCGCTGCGCGACCGCGACGGCGGCCTGTGGTTCGCCACGACCGGCGGCGGCATGGCGTATCTCGCGCCGGACTGGCGGCGTTTCGCGCTTTACCGCAACGATCCGCGCGACGCGGCGAGCCTGAGCGCGAACCGCGTCGAAGGCCTCTCGGCCGATGCGCAGGGCGGCGTATGGTCGGTCAATCTCGACGGCGGCATCGACCGCCTGGATCCGAATTCCGGGAAGATCGAACGTTATGCGCAGCGCTGGCAGGCGCCGGAGTCCGCGCTCTGGTCGATCCTCGCCGGCCGCGACGGCCGCATCTGGGTCGGCCATGCGCACGGGCTGCGCGTATACGATCGGACGAATGGAAAATTCGTCGATATTCCGGTCGACGCCAGGCGCCGCGACGCGCTGGCGCCCGGCAGCGTGGACCTGCTGGTCGAGGCAAGCGATGGCGCGGTCTGGGCCAGCAGCGACGGCGGCGGCATCGCGCGCATCGAAGCTGCGACGTTGGCGGTCGCGCGCTTCGGCGAGGCGGAGGGCTTGCGCAGTACAGACGTCGGCCTGATCGGCTTCGCGCCGGACGGTGCCTTGCTCGCCGCAAGCGCCGCTGGGCTCGATCGGCTCGATGCCGCGGCGACACGATTTGCGCCAGTGGACGGCGCGCCCGCGCAGCGCGTGTTGGCGTTCGCGTTCGCCGACGATGGCACGCTGTGGTTGCACGAGATCGGTGCGTTGGCGCGTTTCCGCTACGTCGATGGTGCCTTGGCGCCGCTGGATCGCATCGATGTGTCGCACGGTTGGCCGGGCCTGACCGCGGGCGGCATGCAGGTGGATGCGCAAGGCCGCGTCTGGGTGGCGAGCGCGCGCGGTCTGTGGCGTTTCGACCCAGCCACACGCGGTGTACGCCGCTTCGACACGGGCGACGGCCTGGCCAGCGCCGAGTTCAATCGCGCGCCATTGATCGAGCGTTTCGACGGCGCGATTTTCGGCGGCACTCTGGCCGGCATTGCGGGTTTTGTACCATCGCGCATTGTGGAAAATGCCGCACCGCCACCACCGCGTCTGGATCGTATCCGGGTGCGCCGCACAGGGAATGACATCGCGTTGGATGCGGCCGACGTCGAACTCGGTTGGCGGGATCGTGACCTGCGCCTGACTGCGCGCCTGCTGGCCTTCGCCGATCCGGTCGCGCAACGCTATCAGTGGAAACTGGACGGGTTCGACGCGGACTGGATCGACGGCGGCAATCGCGGCGAGCGCGAATACGCGCAATTGCCGCCTGGCGATTACGCCTTGCGCGTGCGCGGCGCGGATGCCGGCGGCGGGTGGAGCGCGCCCTCCGCGCCGCTGCGCGTGCGCGTGGCAGCGCCGCCGTGGGCGACGCCATTCGCCTACGTCGCCTATGCGGCGCTGATTGCGATGCTCGTGGCATTCGCGTTTCGCGCCTATCGCCTGCGCCTGAAACGCCGGCATGCCTGGGAACTGGCCACGCAGCAGCGCGCGTTCGCACTGAGCGCGAGTGCGGCGAAATCGGATTTTCTCGCCACGATGGGCCACGAGATCCGCACGCCCATGACCGGCGTGCTCGGTATGGCCGAACTGCTGTTGCGTACGCCACTCGACGAAACGCAGCTTGGCTATGCGCAGGCGATCCAGGAATCCGGGCGCTTGTTGTTGCGCCTGGTCAACGACTCGCTGGACCTGGCGCGCATCGAAGCCGGCAAGCTGCAACTGGATATCGCGCCGTTCGATCTGCATGCGCTGCTGCGCCAGGTCGAAGCGTTGGCACGGCCGCAGGCCGCGAAACGCGGACTGGCGTGGACGCTATCAATCGCGGACGACGTGCCGCGTTGGCTGGTCGGCGATGCGTTGCGCATTGAGCAAATCCTGCTCAACCTCGTCAACAACGCGGTCAAGTTCACCGAGCACGGCGTCATCGCATTGTCGGCCAGGCGTGGAAGCGTCGCCGGCATCGCGTTCACGGTCAGCGACAGCGGGCCGGGCATTGCCAGCGCCGAGCGCGAGCGACTGTTTCGCCGCTTCGAACAAGCCGAAGGCCCGCAGCGGCGTTCCGGCAGTGGCCTGGGCCTGGCGATCTGTCGCGAACTCGTCGCGCGCATGGGCGGCACGATCGATCTGGACAGCGAGCCAGGCCGCGGCAGCACGTTCCGGGTCGGACTGCCGTTGCCCGAATCCGCCGCGCCGGGAAAAGTGGAAAATGCCGCATCGCCGCGCATTGCAACGTCGCGCCGCATTCTTCTCGTCGAGGACGATGCGACGGTCGCGGCCACCATCGCTGGTTTGCTCGAAGCGCAGGGCCACGCCGTGAGTCGGGTCGAGCATGGGCTGGCGGCACTCGGCGAACTCGCCGCCGCGGATTACGCCGTCGCGCTGCTCGACCTGGATCTGCCCGGCGTCGACGGGTTGACGCTCGCGCGCATGATCCGCGCGGGCGAGGCGAAGGACGACAAGCCCAGCCTGTGGCTGGTCGGCATCAGCGCGCGCTCGCGCGGCGACGAAGAGGCGTTGTGCCGCGCCGCCGGCATGGATGCATTCGTGCGCAAGCCGGTGACGGGGGAGATGCTGGCGGCAATCCTGGTGAAGGACCGGACGTCAGATTGAGGGTGCGCTCAACT
The DNA here is from genome assembly GCA_025934455.1 of Rudaea sp. The sequence goes on along the minus strand of JAICYA010000033.1, from coordinate 5,980 downwards.
CATGCACCGCATCGATCAGCACGCGCAAGCGTTCCGGATGGACATCGGGCGTGATGCCGTGGCCGAGGTTGAAGACATGGCCAGGATGCGGGCCGAAGCTGTCCAGCGCCTTCTTCACTTCGGCACGTATGGTTTCAGGTTGCGCGTGCAGCACGGCCGGATCGAGGTTGCCCTGCAGCGCGACGCGGTTGCCGACGCGGCGGCGAGCTTCGTCGAGCGCGATCGTCCAGTCGAGTCCGAGCGCGGTGCAGCCGGTGTCGGCGAGTATTTCCAGATGCGAATTCGCGCCCTTGCTGAACAGGATCAACGGAATGGACTTCGCAACATTGTGGATTTGCAGATTTTGCGCGATCTGCGCGAGGTAGCGCAGGCTGAATTCGCGGAACATGGCGGGCGCGAGCAAGCCGCCCCAGGTGTCGAACACCATCAGCGCCTGTGCGCCGGCGGCGGCCTGCGCGGCGAGGTACGCAGCGACGGAACGCGCAACGACGTCGAGCAACTTGTGCATCGTCGCGGAGTCGTCAAGGGCCAAGGCCTTGGCCTTGGCGAAACTGGACGATCCTTCGCCTTCGATCATGTAGCAGGCCAGCGTCCACGGGCTGCCGGCGAAGCCGATCAGCGGCACCTTGCCTGCGAGTTCATTGCGGATCAGGCGCACCGCGTCCATCACATAGCGCAAATCGGTTTCCGGATCGGGCACGGCGAGCGCGGCGATGTCGGCAGGCGTGCGTACCGGTTTGGCAAGGCGCGGGCCGACCCCTTCCTCCACCGACAAGCCCAGGCCCATCGCGTCGGGAATGGTGAGGATGTCGGAGAACAGGATGGCCGCGTCGAGTGGATAGCGTGCCAGCGGTTGCAGCGTCACCTCGCAGGCGAGTTCCGGCGTCTTGCACAGGTTGACGAAGCTGCCGGCGCGCGCACGCGTGGCGCGGTACTCGGGCAGGTAGCGTCCGGCCTGGCGCATGATCCACACCGGCGTGCGGTCGACGGGTTGGCGCGCGAGGGCGCGCAGGAAGCGGTGATCGGACATGCGATTCCTAGGGTTCCGTGTGCCGCATTTCAGCTTGCAGCGGCCCGATGCGCCGAGGCCAGCCGGGCGCCGCGCCCTGCGCGGCGAGTTCGTCGCGGGCGGCGCGCGCGGCTGGCAGGTCCGCGAACGGACCCCACAGCAGCAGCCACGATTCGTTTCCACTTTGCGACAAATGCAATTCGTATACTTCGCCGTGCGCCGGATGTGCGGTGGCGCGGGCGGCGTCGAGACCCGCAACGCTGCCCGCGTGCGCGAGTTCGATCACGTACTGGGCTGCGGGCAGGGCAAGGAAGTCGTGTCCCGCCTGCGCGGATGGCGCCGCGGCCGCCGGTTTCGGCGCAGCGGGTTTCGACGGTGCTGCCGCAGCGGGTTTCGCCAGTGCTGGCGGTGGATTCGCGGCCGGAGCCGCTGGCGTCTGCGCGGGAATCTGCGGGCCTTTGACGCGCGGCTGCGGCGCGGGTTTTGGTGCCGGCGCGGCGGGCATCGGCCGCATCGGCTGGTTCGCACCGGAGTTGGTCAGGTAGCTCGGCAGGGCGCCGGCGCGAGGAGCTGGCTGCTGCGGCGGTGCGGCGGGAACCGCCTCATGAACAGGAGCGGGCGCAGGTGCGGGAGCGGGTTCTGGCGTAGCGACGGGAGTCTGCGCAGGCGCCGGCGCGGGCGGAACCTCGGCCTTGCCGGTGGCGTTGCAGTCCCAGCCTTTGCGATCGGCCGTGGGTACACAGTTATACTTTTTGCCCGGCTGGAAGGTGTCGACCTTGCCGTAGTCGGAGGATGGCTCGGCATGCGCCGATGTCGCCAGTCCAAGCAATGCGGCTATCGCAACGATGGAAAATTCATGCCGCGACATATGGCGAATCCTGCCCCTGGCTGAACATGATGTGGAAGCCGCGCTTTAGCTGCGCGTCGCGTGCATGTTCGAACGCGGCGAGCGCGTCGTCGCGCTCCAGATACACCTCGCGTTTCAGACTCACGCGCCCGCCGGGCTGGCCCCATTCACGGATCAGCGTCCAGCCGCCGAGCAGGTCCTGCTGCAGGGCGATCTGGTAATAGCGTGGCGGTTCACTCGCCGCCGGCTTGGTTTGCATGTATAGGCGCATGGTCGCATTTTAGCTTATGCGGCCAGGACACCGTGGATCGCGGCTTCGTCCACGTTATCGGCGATTTCCGCGCGGCCCACGCCGCGCCATAGGATCAGGCGCAGGCGGCCGCTGGCGTTCTTCTTGTCCAGCCGCATGGCGGCGAGAACGGCGCCGGGGTCGGTTCCGGCGGGAATCGCGGTCGGCAGGTCGAATCGGGCCAACAGGTCGCGCATGTGCACGGAGTCGGCATCGGTGGACATTCCCAATCGCGCCGACAATCGTGCCGCGAGGTACATACCGATGGCGACGGCCTCGCCGTGCAGCAGTTTGCCATAGCCGCACGTGGTTTCCAGCGCGTGGCCGAACGTATGGCCGAAGTTGAGCAAGGCGCGCTCGCCGCGTTCGGTTTCGTCGCGCGCGACGATGGCGGCCGTTTGCGCGCAACAGCGCGCGATCGCCTCGGCGAGTGGGCCCGCATCGCGCGCGAGCAGGGCGTCGGCATTTCTTTCCAGCCACGCGAAAAAATCCGCGTCGCCAAGTGCGCCGTACTTGACCACCTCGGCGAAGCCGGCGCGCAGTTCGCGATCGGGCAAGGTCGCGAGCGTCGCGGTGTCGGCGATGACGGCGCGTGGTTGGTGGAAGGCACCGACGAGGTTCTTGCCTTGCGGCAGATCCACGCCGGTCTTGCCGCCGACGGAGGAATCGACCATCGCGAGCAAGGTCGTGGGCATCTGCACGAACGCGATGCCGCGCATCCAGCAGGCCGCGGCGAAACCGGCGAGGTCGCCGATCACGCCGCCGCCGAGCGCGATCACGCAGGCGTCGCGACTGGCTTGCAGTTCCGCCAGGGCGGCGAAGATTTGCGCGGCGGAATCCAGCGTCTTGCGCGCCTCGCCGGCGGGAAGGACCAAAGACGAAAATGTGCGATCGTGCAAACCCGCGCTGACGCGATCGAGGTACAGCGGCGCGACGTGCTCGTCGCTGACCACGAGCACGTGCCGCCCCGGCAGCAAAGCGCGCCACGGCGCAACATCGGCCAGCAGGCCCACCCCAATGCGGATCGGATAGCGGCGTGCGCCCAGCTCGACGACGAGTTCGCGCATTGCGCCGCTCATGCCGCACGCCCGGCGGCGCGGCGTTGCCAGGCCTGGGCCAGTTGCGCGGCGAGGTGCTGCGCCACCTGCGCGATGCTGCCGCGATGGCCGGCAGGCAAGGTCAAATCGGCGATTTCGCGGTACAGGGTGTTGCGCTGCGCCGCGAGTTGTTCGAGACGCTCGCGCCGGTCCGGTGCGGCGAGCAGCGGGCGCTTGCGGTCGCGGGCGAGGCGTTCGAGTTGTTCGTCCACCGTGGTTTCCAGGAACACCACGAAGCCGCGCGCGCGCAGCAGATCGCGATTTTCGTCGGCGAGAATCGCGCCGCCGCCGGTGGCCAGCACGATGCCGTCGCGTGCGGCGAATTCGGCCAGCATCGCGCTTTCGCGGCGGCGGAATCCGCATTCGCCTTCGATGTCGAAGATCAGCGCGACGTCGGCGCCGCACTGCGCCTGGATTTCGTGGTCGAGATCGAAGAACGGCAGGTCGAGCGTCTCCGCCACGCGCTTGCCGAGCGTCGACTTGCCTGCGCCCATCGGGCCGACGAGGAACAGGTTGGGGGCGGGATTCATGCGACAATGCTACCTAATCTTTCGCGTCGAAACCCGCATGCTGCGCTTCATCGTCGTTTTTCTCGTCTGCCTGCTCGTGTTGTTCACCGCCGAACTGCTGCAACCGGTGCAAACGCACGTGATCATGCCGTTCACCGCGGGGGTCGCGCATGTCAGTGCGGGGATAATGCTTCTGTTCGACCACACCGTGATCGCGCGCGGCAACGACATCCTCAGCGCACGCAGCGGCGGCGGCATCGAGATCGTCGCCGGTTGCAACGGCGTTGAGGCGGTGCTGATCCTGGTGTCGGCGATTCTTGCGTTTCCGTCGCCGTGGAAGCACAAGCTGGCCGGCATGGCGATCGGATTCCTCGCCATCCAGAGTCTGAACGTGGTACGCATCATCAGTTTGTTCTATCTGCATGAATGGAATTCGGTGTGGTTCGACTGGTTCCACTTGTATCTGTGGCAGGCGCTGATCATCCTCGATGCACTGGTGTTCTGGCTGATCTGGCTGCGCTGGCTGCCGCGCACGTCGCGGGCCGTTGCGGCCTGATACACTCGGGCGGCTGCCTGGCAGCGAACCCCCAAGGAGTCAAGCCATGAGCAAGATCACGAAAGTCATCGAATTGAGCGCTTCGTCGACCAAGGGCATCGAGGATGCCGTGACCGGCGGCCTGAAGAAGGCGAGCAAGACGGTGAAGAACATCAAGGGCGCCTGGATAAACGACCTCAAGGTCGTCACCAACGACGACGGTTCCGTTGCCGAATGGCGCGTCAACATGCGCGTCAATTTCCTGGTCGACTGAGCGCGGCCTGTGGCGGATGGCCTGCTTGCCGAAGCGGTCGCGCAGGTTCGCGAGCTGATCGACGCAGCCCGCGCGTCCGGCGACCCCGAACCCACGGCGATGACGCTGGCCACCGGCGATGCACGCGGACGCGTGTCCGCGCGCATCGTGCTGCTCAAGGAACTGGACGAGCGCGGCTTCGCGTTCTACACGAACTACGAAAGCGCCAAGGCCGCGCAACTCGACGAGCAGCAGCAGGCAGCGTTGTGCCTGCACTGGAAGACGCTGCGCGATGGCGTGCAGGTGCGCGCCGAAGGCGTGGTGGAAAAAACCTCTGTCGTCGAATCCGACGCCTATTTCGCCACGCGCGTACGCGCCAGCCAGATCGGCGCGTGGGCGTCGCTGCAATCGCAAACATTGCCGGATCGCGCCTTGCTCGACGCGCGCATCGCGCAGTACGAGCGCGAATTCGAAGGCCGACCGGTACCGCGTCCGCCGCATTGGGGCGGATTTCGTCTTGTGCCGGACGTGATCGAGCTATGGTACGGACAGCGCGCGCGCCTGCACGATCGCATTCGCTACGAACAGGTCGATCGCCGCTGGAGCAAGCGGCTGCTGTATCCCTAATTGCGCTCGCCGCGGCGGTTGCCCCGGCGAAACGGCGCGAGCAGCATCGCGGCAAGCGACTGGCTTGCCGCGTCACGCTGAGTCTCCAGACCGATCCTGAGCTGGCGCCCGCCGTCGCCGGGAATGGTGCTGGCGCTGCGCAGCAGATAATCGAACAGTGGAAAGACCGTGGCGTAGTTGCTGTCGGTCTGCGCGCGCAGGGCGCTGTGATGAAGACGATGGAAGGCTGGCGTCACCAGCACAAGACGCAGTACCTTGTCGAGCGCAGCGGGCAGGCGCAGGTTGCCGTGTGAAACGGTACTCACCCCCAGGGCCAGCAGGCTGTAGGCGAATACCGCTTCCGGCGGTGGCGTCAGCATCAGCAGCACAGGCAGGGTCACGAAGGCGGACACTAGGCTTTCCAGCGGGTGATGGCGGTGCGTGGTGGTGGCGTCGAGTTCGATGTCGCTATGGTGAACCGCATGCAGGCGCCAAAGCCAGGGCCATGCGTGCGACAACCGGTGCAGTGCATAAGCGATGGCGTCCATCAGCAGGAATGTCGCCAGCCATTGGCCCCACGCCGGCATATTCCAATGCGTGAACCAGCCATCGCCCGGCGCCACCCGCAGCACCCGAAGCAGTAGCCAGAAGAGCAGCGGGGACAGCACCGTCACGCCAAAGGACAGCGCCGACAGTCCCAGGTTGCGCATCCAGCGCCGCAAGGGCACCGGCGTCGCGAGCAAGGGAAAAAGGGACTCCAGAAACAACACCGCCGTCAGGCAAATGACGGCGGTGCTGAAATAAAGTTGAATCATGCAGCGCGATTCAAGACCAG
>JAICYA010000098.1 GCA_025934455.1 Rudaea sp. | reverse complement strand
TTGCTGCCGTGTTGAATGCGATGGTGCTGCTGCGCAAGGTGAGCGGAACGTTCGCGTAAACGCCTCCAACCGCGCCGGTGACGGCACGATTGCCGGAAATCGTGCTGTTGCTGATCGTGGCGGTGGGCGGCGACGCCGAAAAGCTTTTCAATCTCACGCCGCCGACACTGCTTCGCGCCGCATTACCGGAAATCGTCGAATTGCTGATGCTGGCGCCACCGCGCGTGTCCACGCCGCCGCCGGTACCGGCGCAACCCGCGTTGGGGCATGCCACGTTGTTGCTGATGGTGCTGTATTTCGCGAGGAATTCGCCTCCCGAAAACACGCCGCCGCCGTAAGTGTACGCACTCAGCGATGTCGCGAGGTTGCCCGTGATCGTGCTGCGCGTGGCGATGACCGGCCCGCTGGCGAAAATTCCGCCGCCGTAGACGCGGCCATGCAGGCTGTTGGCGCTGCAATGTGCGACGTTTGAGTCCGTCAGAAACACATTGCCAGACGACGCGATGCAGCCGCCATTCACGCCGGGTCCGGGGGTGCTCAGGCTGCCGTCGTAGGCACGGCCGTATTCGATGTCCAGCCGCGCGAGCGTGAAATTGAGATTGCCGGTGTGGGTGAAGATGCGATCCTTTACCCCGCTGCCGAAGGCCGTGATCTTCGTATGCGCGCCGACGGGGCCGTTGATCGTCAGCGTATTCTGGGCAACGGGAATCGCTCCGGTGGAAAGCGTGATCGTGCCGCACGCCGAGGTGTCCACCGTGCCGCTGTTCGCGGCGGTCGCGATGATACCGCGCAGCGTGCCCGCGCCGCTGTCGCCGCAGTCGGTGACAGACACTGCAAAGGCATCGTTCGCCAGCGCGCAGGCGACGATCACGGACGCCGCAAGCAGTTTGCGTCGCGCCAGAGTGCGCGAGGTCGAATCGAACATGAAGTTCTCCCCAGACGATTTATCCCCTGCGGTGCAAATGTACGAAAAACCGCTGTGCAGAATCCGTGAAAACCCTGCCTTAAAATAACAACGACGCCATCTTTCTGCGGTAACTGCCGATGAGTTCCTCGTCGTCGAGCACGCTGAAGGCGGCAATCAGGCGCTTCTTCGCCGCGCCATCGTTCCAGTCGCGCTGTGTTTTCAGGATGTGAAGGAACTCGTCGAGTCCGGCGGCGGCATTGCCGTCGAGCAACAGGCGCACGCCGAGCAGGTCGCGTGCGGTGTGGTCGCTCGCGTTTGCGGACAGGCGAGCGCGCAGCGTGGCCATATCCGGCGCGCCTTGCAAGGCGCGGGCGAAGTCGAGCTGGTTGTGCAGGCGCTTGGCGCGTGAGTCCTCGGCCAGATTGGCGGGCAGGGCGTCGAGTTCGGCCTGAGCGGCATCGGCCTGGCCGGTCTGCATCAGCGCGAGTGCCAGATCGAGTTTCAATTCCGGCTTGTCCGGCACAGCCGCGATTTCCTTGCGCAGGCGCGCGATGGATTGCTCGGTCGTTTCCGGCGCGGGGGCCGGAGCGGGAGCGTCAGGCTGCTCGGTCGGCGCGGCGAGATGGCGCGACAGGAATTCGTGCACCTGGCCTTCCGGCAGCGCGCCCATGAAGCCGTCGACCATCTGCCCATCCTTGACCAGCACCACGGTCGGCAAACTGCGGATACCGAAAATCGCCGCGAGCTGCTGTTGCGCGTCGGTATCGACCTTGGCCAGCTTGAGCGCGCCGTTGTAACCCGCCACCACCTTTTCCAGGATCGGCGCGAGCTGCTTGCACGGCCCGCACCACGCGGCCCAGAAATCCACCAGCACCGGCGTGGTCAGCGAAGCCTGGATGACCTCGGTCTCGAAATTGGCTTCGGTGGCATCGAAAACGTGCGGCGAATCGGACATGGCTTTTCCTGGCAATGGATCACGCCACATATGGCGCTGCGGGGCTATGCTATCAAGTGCGCACCCGCGCCGACGAAATTCCGATGACGATGACTGCTGCCGCCAACGAGCTTCCGCAAGCGTTGTTCGAACGCGTCTACCAGGAACTGCGCCGCATCGCGCGCGGCCAGCGCCGCGCCGCGGGCAACCCGGCGACACTCGACACGACGGCGCTCGTCCACGAGGTCTATCTCAAGCTGCATGCCGCGCCCCAGGCGGCCGCGGTCGATCGCGCGCACTTCCTGTCGCTGGCGGCCCGTGCGATGCGCCAGATCCTGGTCGATCATGCGCGTGCACGCGGACGCCTCAAGCGCGGCGGCGATGTCGCGATCACCGGCCTGGACGAGCGCGTCGGCACGCCATCCGACATCGTCGACCTGGTCGCGCTGGATGTCGCACTGTCGCGGCTCGCCGACCTCGACGCACGTTCGGCCCAACTCGTCGAATGGCGCATCTTCGGCGGCCTGGAGTTCGAAGAGATCGCGCAGTTGCAGGGTCTCACCGAGCGCACCGTATTCCGCGACTGGCGCCGTGCCCGTGCCTTCCTCGTGCGTGAGCTTGGCCTGGACTAAGCGCGGGACAGAACATGGATACGCAACGCTGGCAGCGCATCGGTTCGATCTTCGACGAGGTCGCCGAGGCGTCGGCCTCCGAACGCGACGATTTGCTCGTGCGCCTGTGCGGCGGCGACGCAGCATTGCGCCTGGAAGTCGAAAGATTGCTCGCGGCAGATGCGCGGGGCACGCATTTCGAGCGCGGCACGCACTCAGCGCGTGCGTCGGCGGCGGCAGAGTGGGCGGACGCTGCCGACGTCGATGTCGACAAGGATAGTCGCATCGGCTCATGGCGCTTGCTGCGCGAGTTGGGCCGCGGCGGCATGGGCGTGGTGTGGCTGGCTGAGCGCGCCGACGGCCAGTTCCAGCAACACGCGGGGCTCAAGCTGATCAAGCGCGGCATGGACTCGGACGCCGTGCGAGCGCGCTTCCTGCGCGAACGCCAGATTCTGGCGCGGCTGGAACATCCGCATATCGCGCACCTGATCGACGGCGGCATCGCGGCCGATGGACGCCCGTATTTTGCCATGGAATACGTCGAAGGCGAGCCGCTGCTGCCGCATTGCGCCGGCAAGAGTGCGAGCCTGCACGAACGGCTGGCACTGTTCCTCGATGTCTGCTCGGCCGTGCAGTTCGCGCACGGCCAATTGATCGTGCATCGCGACATCAAGCCGTCGAACATCCTCATCACTCCCGCAGGCGAGGCGAAGTTGCTGGACTTCGGCATCGCCAAGCTGCTAGACGATTCACAAGGCGGCACCATCGACACCCGGCATCGCCCACTGACCCCGGCCTATGCGGCGCCGGAACAATTGCGCGGCGAGCCGGTGACGACCGCGACCGACATCTACGCGCTCGGCGCCGTGCTGTATGAGTTGCTCAGCGGCGTACGCGCGTTTGCCGCCGCGGATGGGCCGAGCCCGGAAGCCGCGTTGCGCACGCTGGAATCGGGAACTCTCGCGCCGCCGAGTCGCGCCGGTGGTCCCGGTGCACCGCTGCCCTCGCGGCTGCTGCGAGGGGACCTGGATACCATCGTGCTCAAGGCCATGCAGCGCGATCCGCAGCGGCGCTACTCCACGGTCGAGGCATTGGCGGGCGATCTGCGGCGTTTTCTCGCCGGGCGGCCGATTTCCGCGCGCCGCGACCATGCCGGATACCGCCTGCGCAAGTTTGTCGGCCGACACCGGCTCGGCGTGGCGATGTCCACGCTTGCCGTTCTTGCCCTGATCGCCGCGCTGGCGTTCGCGCTGGGGCAGGCGCGCGAGAAGTCGCGTCAGGCACAGGTTTCCCAGCAAGTCACGCAATTTCTTGTCGGCCTGTTCAGTGGTGCCGATCCGCAAAGCACGCGCGGCGCCAGCATCACCGCGCAGGATCTGCTCGACAGCGGCACGCAGCGCTTGCGCATGGATTCGCGCATTGAACCCGATGTGCGCGCGCGACTGCTGCAGACGGTGGCAACGACCTACACGAGTCTGGGCCTTTACGATCGTGCGTTGCCGGTGGCTCAGCAGGCGTTGGCATTGCGCCGAACCGATCCGACGCGGGTCGATGCCGACGTCGCCGAGAGTCTTGACGGCCTCGGTCGCATTTACCGGCTCAAGGCCGATTTCACGCAGGCCGAGCCGCTCTTGCGCAGCGCGCTGGCGATGCGTCGGGCGGTGCTGCGCGCGGACGATCCGGCAATCATTGAAAGCCTGGATCATCTGGCCGCACTCGATCGCGCCAAAGGCGATTTCAAGGGCGCCGACGTGTTGCTGGCAGAGGCCGTGCAGTCCGCGCGGCGCCGCTTCGGGGGCGAAGCGGTCGAAACCGCACGTTATCTCGACGACTTCGCGGCGAATCTGGACGACATGGGCAAGCGCGGCGATGCACTGGCGCTTTACCGGCAGGTGCTTTCGATCCGCGAAAAAAAACTCGGCGCGGACGATCCCGAGGTGGCGAATTCGCTGTTAAGCCTCGGCGTACACCTGGACCAATCCGGCAATTTCGACGCTGCCATGCCATTGGTCGAGCGCGCACTGGCAATCCGCAAAAAAATTTACGGTCCGCATCATCCACTTGTCGCGTTCGCGGAAATCGACGTCGCCGGCGTTTACGAGGACGAAAATCGCCTCGACGCCGCGGAAGGCCTCGCGCAGGACGCGCTAGCAATCAGCCGCGCCAGCCTGCCGCCCGATCATCCCAGGATCGGCGAAGCGCTGAACATGCTGGCCATGCTGCGCATGTTGCGCCGCGATTATGCCGGCGCGGTGCCGATGGCGCGGGAAGTGCTGGATCGCTTCACGAAAACGTTGGGTCCGGATCATCCCGATACACTCACGGCCAAGAACAATCTCGCTTATGCACTGTTGCATGCCGGGCGTGCCGCTGAAGCCGAAGTTCTGCTGCGCGATGCGCTCGCACGCAAGCGCGTCGACAATGGGCAGGGTCTGGACGCGACCGACTACGAAAATCTGGCGAATGCGCTGGCCTTGCAGGGCAAGCATGCCGAAGCGGTGGGCTACGCACGCCGCGCGGTCGATATCCAGAAGCAGCGCGAGGGTGAGATTTCCGGGAATACCGCCGTGGCGCTGCGCAGTCTGGCGATGGCCGAAGAGTCGAACGGCGCGGCGGCGGACGCCGAGCGTGATTTCCGCGCGGTGCTGGCGATAGGCGAACGTTTGCACGCCACGCAGAAAATCGAGATGTACCAGTGGCGGCTGCCGCTGGCGGATTTCCTGGTTGGCGCGGGCCGTTGCGCGGAAGCCGGGCCGCTGCTCGATGCCGTGAACGCCGAATTGCGCCCGCTCCTGCCGCTGCGCGATCCCTTGCCCATCCTGCAGATGCATCTGTTGCAGGGCGAATGCCGGGGCGGCAAGGACGGCGCCGCCCTGCAGGCACAGGCGCGGCGCGAATTGGTCAAACTGCCGAGTGTAGAAGTGGATTTGTATCCAACGTCCGCCCGCTTGCTGGTGGCGAAAGGACGCTAGTCGAACCCGTATGCGAAGATCACGCCGCTCGCTTGCGCGGGCTCCGAGGAGTTGGGATCGTCGATACGCTTGTACAACTTCGTGTAGCCGGGCAACGCATCCAGTGCCGCGCGCGTGTAGTCGGCCTGGGCTTTCATCCAGCGCTGCATCTGCGGATCTTTCAGGTTCTCCATTCAGCGATAGTTATCGACGACCTTCGTGCCGAAGTAGTCGTCGGTGAACGGGTGCGCCGGCGCCGAGGGCGGCGGCGTGGCCGCAAACGTCGCGGCGGAAGCGAACAGGGCAGCGGCAAGACAACTTTGCGGGTAGTTCATCGTGCGCTTCCTTTCAAACGATGATTCATGCCGGTGGTGCCGTCAGCCACGCCGTGAACGAGCGCCATGCGGATGTGCCCGCTGCCCACGTGGCCAGGTAATCGTTGCCGACGAGGAGCAATCCGCCGAGCACGAAGGCCGGATGCAGGCGCCGATAACGGAAAGTGTCGATGGCGATGCAGGCCAGCATCAGCAGGTTGCGCAGCGTCGACGGATCGATGTTCCAGGATGTGTAGTGATTGATGAAGCGAGCGAGTGCCGCATCGAGCAGCAGGATCGCCGCCAGCAGCATCAGCCGCTTGTGCCAGTCGCTGCGTCGCTTGCGCAGTACGATCGCCGCACTGACCAGCACTGCGAAGGTCGCGAGGTTGAATAATCCGAGCGCCAGGAACAACGGCGCCGGCATATGCGGTGGCATGTGGTCGCCGCCGAGGCGGCAGGCGACGATCAGCGTTGCCGTATCGGCCATGACCACCACAACTGCCAGCGCAGCGCCGAAGATGCCCAGGCGCATGTGCAGATCCACGCGGTGGCGTGCTACCAGCAGCGCCTGCACGAAGAACAGGGCGATCCAGGTCAGCATCACCATACCGTGCACACGCACCAGGACGCTTACACTGCCGAGTTGCGAAAGCAGCGGAATATCGATGCTGAAACCAGCTAGCACCACGACGATCACGCCAATCGCGGCCGTGACGTAGTAGCGGTGTTCACCAACGCTTGGCAGGGCACGTGCATTCATGCGAACAGCCACTGGTCGGGGCGAGTAGCAATTTATTGGGGCGGCCAGGAGAACTCCGTGCTTGCGCATGTCGTTCTCCTGCGTGATCGTCAGGAGCGTGGTCGGGTCACGAGCTTTGGCAGGTTTCCTCGTCGGTCTTGACCCACTTGTCGCTCTTGTCTTTCATCCATCCGGTATGGCTGTTCAAGCCGGATTGGCCGCTGGTGAAGACGTCGCGGAAGGACACGCTCTTGCCGTCCGAGGATTCATCGAACGTGATGCTGTCGCCCTGCCAGCCGGAGCTGGAACCCGTGCTGTAGCTTTCGTCCGCGTTGTCGATGAGCACCGAGACATAACGTTTTTTCGAAGCGTCGTAGCCGATGTACTGCACGACGTGAAAGGGTTTGGAATTGACCGCGCTCGGGTCCTCGTCGTAGCGGATTTCCACCCAGCGACCGTCCATGATCTTCTCGCCGTGGAACTTTGCGGTGGTGGCGTGGCCTGGATTCTTGCCCATGGCCATGACGTTGCCCGTGCATGTGCCGCTGCCGAGGAACTTGTCGAGCGCGTTGGATGGCGTCGACGTTTCTGCGGCGATCAGGGTGGTCGATGTACAGAAC
>JAICYA010000126.1 GCA_025934455.1 Rudaea sp. | reverse complement strand
GCAATCCCTGGCGCTCGCGGCGGGCCTGGCCTGGGCCAGCGGCATCCGCCTGTACGCGGCCATCTTCATTGTTGGCCTGCTAGGACGCCTGGGTTATGTGCACCTGCCCGAACACCTGCTACTGCTCGAACACAACTGGGTACTCGGCGCTTCCGGCTTCATGCTTCTGGTCGAGTTCGTGGCCGACAAGGTTCCGGCCGTCGATTCGGCCTGGGATGCGATCCACACCTTCATCCGCATTCCGATCGGCGCCATGCTCGCCTGGGGCGCGATGGGTGATGCGGCGCCGGACGTGCAGATGGCCGCGGCAATCCTCGGCGGCACGATCGCCGGCGGCACGCACCTGGCCAAGATGGGAACGCGCGCGGCGATCAATACTTCCCCGGAACCCTTCAGCAACTGGACGATGAGTTTTTCCGAGGATGGCATCCTCGTCGCCGGGCTATGGCTGGTGTTCCGGCACCCGCTGGCTTTCCTGATCCTGCTCGCCGTGTTCCTTGCCTTCACGATCTGGCTGATCCCGAAGCTGTTCCGCTTCGTGGCCGGCATCTGGCGACGATTGGCCGGAACCGGATCGCGCACGCTGCGGGCGAAGTAGCACGTCGCGCCGGCTGAGACAGGCACGGCGTAGCATGTTGTGGATGGATCAGCCCGTTCGCATCAAGGGCCGCGGCGCGGCCTCGAATCCCGAAGGTCGCTTCGAAACGGTCGCGCGCGAGGCCGTCGACGATGGCTGGGAACGCGAGTCCGAACCCGCGCCGCATCCGGCCACGCAGGTCACGGAAGAACGCGCGCGCGGCATCATCAGCCGCAACGATTCGCCCGATATCCCCTTCGCGCAAAGCATCAATCCCTATCGCGGGTGCGAGCACGGCTGCATCTACTGCTATGCACGGCCTTCGCACGCCTACCTGAATCTTTCGCCCGGACTCGATTTCGAGACGAAGCTATTCGCCAAGACGAATGCGGCGGAATTGCTGCGCAGCGAATGGACCAGGCCAGGCTATCGCGTAAGCCCAATCAACCTCGGCGCCAACACCGATCCCTATCAGCCAATCGAACGCCGCTACCGAATCACGCGGCAGATCCTGCAAGCCATGCTCGAACAACGGCATCCGGTCAGCATCGTGACCAAGAATGCGCTGGTCGAGCGCGATCTGGATTTGCTGGTGCCGCTCGCACAGCAGAACCTGGTCTACGTTTTCGTGTCGGTGACCTCGCTCGACAACAAGCTCTCGTCCAGACTCGAGCCGCGCGCCAGCGCACCGCACCGGCGCATCGCCGTGCTCAAGGCGCTGAGCGAGGCCGGTGTGCCCTGCGGCGTGCTGGTTGCGCCGGTCATTCCGATGCTCACCGATCGCTGGATGGAACAAATCCTCGAACGTGCGCGAGAAGCCGGCGCGCAAATGGCCGGCTACACCATCCTGCGCCTGCCCTGGGAATTGAAGCAGCTCGTGCGCGAATGGCTGGAACTGCATTTTCCCGAGCGCGCCGAGCATGTGCTGAGCCTGGTGCGGCAGATGCGCGGCGGTCGCGACAACGATCCGCGCTTCGGCAAGCGCATGCGCGGCGAAGGCGAATTCGCCGAGTTGATCCGCCAGCGCTTTGCCGTGGCCACGCGCCGGCTGGGCCTTGCGCGCGGGCGCAACCTGACCCTGGATTGCGCCAGCTTTATCGCGCCGCGCAAGATAACGCCGCAGGGCGAGTTGTTCTAACCCATTGCCTCGCGGTGATACTGTGTCACGCGCTTGATCTCGTTCTTCGAGCCGAGAAACACCGGCACGCGCTGGTGCAGCCGCTGCGGCACGATCTCCATGATCCGGCCCTGACCATCGGTGGCCATGCCGCCGGCCTGCTCGACGATGAAGGCCATTGGATTGGCCTCGTACATCAGGCGCAGCTTGCCGCCCTTGTCCTTGATCTTCGCGTCCAATGGATAGACGAAGATGCCGCCGCGGCAGACGATGCGGTGCACGTCGGCCACCATACTTGCGACCCAACGCATGTTGAAATCCGCACCGCGCGGACCGCTCTTGCCGGCCAGCAGTTCCTCGATGTAGCGCCGCATCGGCGCTTCCCAGTGGCGCAGGTTCGACATGTTGATCGCGAATTCCCGCGTGTCCTCGGGAATGCGCAGATTGCGTTGCGTGAGCATGAAGCTGCCGATCTCGCGGTCGAGCGTGAATGCGTGCACGCCGTCGCCGAGCGTGAGCACCAGCATCGTGCTCGAACCGTACACCGCGTAGCCGGCCGCGACCTGCTGCGTGCCCGGTTGCAGGAACGCTTTTTCGTCGGCCTCCTTCACGCCGGCCGGGCAGCGCAGCACCGAGAAGATGGTGCCGACGGAGATGTTCACGTCGATGTTCGAGGAGCCGTCCAGAGGATCGAACACGAGCAGGTATTCGCCCTTCGGATAGCGGTGCGGGATCGGATGCGGATCGTCCATTTCCTCGGACGCCAGCGCGGCCAGGTGTCCGCCCCATTCGTTCGCCTCGAGCAGGATTTCGTTCGACAGCACGTCGAGTTTTTTCTGCACCTCGCCCTGCACGTTTTCCGTACCGGCGCTACCGAGTACCCCGCCGAGCGCGCCGCGGCCGACGGCAATGGAAATCGATTTGCAGGCGCGCGCGACTACCTCGATGAGTAGGCGCAAATCGGAATTGATATGCCCCTTGTCGCGTTGCTCCTCGATCAGGAAACGGGTCAAGGAAATCGGCTTGTTCGACGACGGTGAAGTCATGGCGCGGCCCGGGTTTTTGCGTTCGTGCATTGTCGCATGCCCGACGAATGGCCTGTGCGTGGCAACGGCGAAGGTGCGATGATCGCCGCGCCTGCATGGAGATCGTGATGAAATTCTACGTGTCCTTGTCGCTCGCGCTCGGTCTTGCGCTGACGATTCCCGCTTGGGCGGATGCGCCCGATTGCGCCTGCGCGCAAACCGCCGCGCCCGCGCCGGGATCGGCCGATGCGAAGTTCGTCGCGATAGACAGCGCCGAATGGAAATGGCGGCAGGCGCAGTTTCCCGGCGGCGACGACGACAGTGCGACCGCGGCCGTTCCCGATCGCCTGCCGCGCGAGGATGCGGCCGCGCAGGATGCGCGCCTGAAATACTGGAACGACGTGCTGGCGAAGCTCGCATCGATTCCCGTCGGCAAGCTCACGCCCGCCGACCGCATCAACTACGAGGTCTACAAGCCGCAGATCGAGAACCTGGCTGCGGACGTGCGCTTTCGCCAGTACGAGATGCCGTTCAACGCCGATTCGCAGTTCTGGTCGGATCTGGGTTTCATGTCGGGCCGGCATCTGCGCACGGTCAAGGATGCGCAGAACTTCATCGCACTTCTGAACGACGTGCCGCGCTGGTTCGACGAGAACATCGTCAACATGCGCGCGGGACTCAAGCGCGGCTTTTCCGTGCCGCGTGAAGTGCTCGCCGGCCGCGATGTCTCGATTTCCACGTACATGAATGTGAAGTCGCCACAGGACAGCGATTTCTACAAGCCGTTCAAGTCGCTGCCCACGACGATTCCCGCCGACGAACAGGCGAAGTTGCAAAAGGCGTGCGCGGATGCGATTCGCGACAAGGTGATTCCGTCCTACGCGAAGCTGCTGAAGTTTTTCCGCGACGAATACGTGCCGGGCGCGCGCAGCACGCTCGCGGCTGAAGCGCTGCCGGACGGCAAGGCCTATTACCGCCAGCAGATCAGCGAATACACCACGCTCGACCTCGCCCCCGACGCGATCCACGCCATCGGCCTGAAAGAGGTCGACCGCATCCAGAAAGAAATGGATGCAACGATGAAGGCGACGGGTTTCAGCGGCGACATGCCGGCATTCCTGCATTTCCTGCGCAGCGATCCGCGCTTTTACGTCAAGACGCCGGATGAGTTGCTCATGCACGCATCGTGGATCGCCAAGCGCGTCGACGCGAAACTGGGACAGTATTTCGGCAAGCTCCCGCGCGGACGCTTCGGCATCGAGCCGGTGCCGGCGGCGATCGCACCGTTCTGGACCGCCGGTCGCGGCGGCTCGCACACCTACTGGGTGAACACCTACGACCTGCCGTCGCGTCCGCTGTACAACCTGACCGCGCTGACCCTGCACGAATCCGCGCCCGGCCACGCCCTGCAGGGCGAACTGGTCGAGGAACAACAAGGCCTGCCGGAATTCCGCAAGGCCTACATTTCCGCCTACGGCGAAGGCTGGGCGCTGTACTGCGAGCAGCTCGGCAAGGAGATGGGGATCTACCTCACGCCTTATGACGACTTCGGACGCGAGTCCTACGACATGTGGCGCGCCGCGCGCCTGGTCATCGATACCGGCGTGCATCACCTGGGCTGGACGCGCGAGCAGGCGATCCAGTACCTCGCCGACCACACCGCGCTCAGCCAGCACGAGGTGGAAACCGAAGTCGACCGCTACATCTCCTGGCCGGGACAGGCGCTGTCCTACAAGCTCGGCGAATTGAAGATCCTCGAACTGCGCCAGCTTGCCGAAAAGGAACTCGGGTCGAAATTCGATATCCGCAAATTCCACGACGCGGTGCTCGAAACCGGTTCGGTACCGCTGCCGGTGCTGGAAGACCACATCAAGGCGTTTATCGCGGAACAGGTAAAGGCCGGCAAATCCTGACCGGGATTTGCCGGTTTTGGCGCCGGCCCGCTATACTTCGCGACTGTTTTGGCCGCACGCGGCCTCAAGTCTCAGGTGATTCCGTGACCAATCCTGTTTCCTCCACCGACCGCGTCTTCCTCCGCCATTTCTCGATGGTGATCGGCTTCCTGATGCTGGTCATGATCGGCCTGATCGCGTTGGCCATGCACATCTACGGCGATCATCCGGCCCCGGCGCGCCCCGAAGCGCAGCAGGAAATCGCCGCACGCATCGCACCGGCAGGCGCCGTGTATGCGGGCGACACCGGTCGCGCCGCGCTGCTCGCCGCGCAGGATGCGGCGAAGAAAGCCGCCGAATCGCAGGTCGCTTACGGCGGCACGCTGGACGGCAAGACCATCTTCGACAACCTGTGCACGACCTGCCACACCAATTCCGCGACCGGCGCGCCGAATATCCACGAGAAGGCCGCCTGGGGACCGCGCGTGGCGCAGGGTCTGGATACCCTGGTCAAGCATGCCATCGACGGCTATTCCGGCCCGGACGGCAAAGGCGCCCTGATGCCGGCCAAGGGCGGCAACCCGTCGCTGACCGATGCGCAGGTCAAGGCCACGGTCGAGTGGATGCTGACCCAAGTTAAGTAAACCTGATTGCGCGATACCGGTGCCGGTGTCGCGCGCGGCTACAATGCGAGTCGCATGTCCGCCGCTGCCATTACCGATCCGAGTCGTTTCCCCGCCACCGCGTCAGCATTGACACTGACCGGCCCCGCCGGCGCGCTCGAAGCCGCCGTCGATGTGCCGGACGCCGCCGAAGCGCGCGCGGGCGTGGCCATCATCTGTCATCCGCATCCCCAGCATGGTGGCACCCTGCACAACAAGGTGGTGACCATGCTCGAGCGCAGTCTGCGCGAATCGGGCCTGGCCACGGTGGTGTTCAATTTCCGCGGCGTCGGCGCGTCGCAGGGAAGCTACGACGATGGTCGCGGTGAGACCGACGACCTCATCGCCGTGGCGGATTGGGTGCAACGCACGCGGCCGGACGACGTGTTGTGGCTGGCGGGATTTTCCTTCGGCTCGTATGTTGCCGCGCGCGCCGCGCCGCAATTGCCGGTGCGCCAGATGATTTCCGTGGCGCCGCCGGTGTCGCGCTGGGACTTCGCACACTTGGCATCACCGCTGTGCCCGTGGCTGGTGATCCAGGGCGAGGCCGACGAGGTCGTCGATCCGGCGGCCGTATACGCTTGGGTGGCGGCACAACCGGATCCGCCGACGCTGGTGCGCATGCCCGAGACCGGACACTTCTTCCATCGTCGCCTGATGGACTTGCGCGGCGCAGTCAAGAATGGCGTGCGCGGCAACCTGCCGCCACTGCGCAACGCATGAGCATGGCGCGGTCCCCGAGCGTACTGTACGCGCGCGGTGTGACGGACAAAAGCTGGGACGACGATCCCGCGCAGCGCGCGCTGCTGCCAACGCTTGATCGCATCCGTGCCGGAATCGTGGACTCGCAGTCCGGTGGCTGGCGGCGCTGGTTGCCGCGGCGTGAGCGCGCGGCTGTGCACGGCCTGTATCTATGGGGCGCGGTCGGACGCGGCAAGACGTTTCTCGCCGATCTGCTGGTGGAATCGCTGCCACCGCATCTCGTGCTGCGCCTGCATTTCCATCGTAGCATGGGCCGCGTACAGGCGCAGTTGAAAACACAGCAAGGTCGCGCCGATCCGCTGCGCGAGGTAGCCGCCGCCTTCGCCGCCGAAGCGAAACT
>JAICYA010000111.1 GCA_025934455.1 Rudaea sp. | reverse complement strand
GACGGCGTCGATTACGACTGGCGCGGCGCGCTCGAAATGCGCCAGGACGGCGGTGGCATGGTCGGCGCCCGATACCATTTCGCCCCAACCCAGAGGGTGAGCGGCCTGCACGTACCGTCGCAGCCGATCGCCGCGTTCCACGTGTTGCTCTTCGCGCCGGAGAGCGTGGGCGAACCCCGCGAACGCGTCTATGCCAACATCCGCCTGCATTACCGCGACGGCAGCGTGGCGGTACTGCCGCTGCGCACCCAGCGCGAGGTGAAAGGCTGGACGTCATACGATCGGCCGACGCCGGTCGGCTGGGTGGAGGGCGATGTCAACCGCGTCATAGGCCTGATGCGCGAGATGATGTTCAACAATCCGCGCCTGCCCAACCCGCATCCGGAGAAGATTGTCTCGACGCTGGACCTGGAAACGGTCCCGAATGCGTGGAGCACCCCCGTTTTCTTCGCGATCACGGCCGAGCCTGTAATCGCCGCGACCAATTCCCGAACACACGTCCAGGAAGCCGCGAAACGCATGCACGCCACGGACGGCAGGACACCCTGATCCATCCATCACGCACGGGAGAAATCTGATGAACAAGCTGGGTACCACCGTATTGATGCTGGCCGTGGCCATCTCGGCCTCCGATGCGCACGCCTGCGGAGAAGTGATGTACCGCATGGGCGGCGCGCTGCGCTACCACGCCTTTATCACCCGCCATCCGGCGCAAATCCTGCTGTACTCCGGCACTACGGCAGCGCAGCGGCATGCCGTGACGAACGACATGCAACTGTTCGACGAGAATCTGCAAAAGGCCGGCCACACCGTCACTGTCGTCAATACGCCCGACGCGCTCGGCAAGGCGTTGGCCACGCATCATTACGACGTGATCATCAGCTACGCCGGCGACCTCGCGGCGATCCAGCCGCAGCTCGCGAATATTTCGCACGAGCCCGCGCTGATACCTGTATTCCCGAACGGTGAAGAAGCAACAATCCGCAAGCAGTTTCCGCTCGCCGTCAACGAGAATGCAAACCTGAACCAGTTTCTCAAGACCATCGAAGAAACGATGAAGTCGCGCGGCACGTAAGCGCTGCGTCTCCGGGAGCGAGGAAGCATCTCCGCGTTTGCGCGGGAGACGGAGTCTTGCACAACAAGAGAAATGGGGAGCGGATATGCGCGTCCAGATCGCAACATCGGCCTTGATCCTGGGTATCCTGGCGACTCAGGCATCCGCACAAGTGCAACCGACCGCACCTGCGGGCGGGGATGTCGGTGACAGCCCCACAGGTCACGGCAGCATTTCGGTCGCCTTCTTCGATACCGCCATCAATGGCTTCTGGTTGCGTTCCAACATCAAGTTGCCGTATGGCGCCGTGCACATGCTCGGCAGCGGGCTCGACGCAAGCTACGACCTCAGCGACGACTGGACGATCTATGGCGGCATCCGCTACTTCACCGGCCGTTCCGGCGGCCCGTTCCCGAACTGCCCAACCCTGGCACCCCCACAGTGTGCGGGGCAACCGCCACTGGCCAATCCGCGCCCGGATTCTCCGTTCCTCGACGACGGCAATTACCACGGCGCCTGGCAGGACTGGAACTTCGGCGTGGCATACCATGCCAATATCGGCAACACCTACATCACGCCCTCGGCCACCGCGTACATCCCGACCCACGACTACCCAACCTACGGCAATGCGGTGGTGGGACAGGATCTGCGTCAACTGCTGCTCGCGGCAACGCTGTCGCACCAGTTCGCCTTCACCAATTTCTACTACAAGCTCGGCTACGGCTACGCTTTCAGCCAGCACGTGCTCGGCGTGAATGCCGGCTACCAGCGCTTCGACGGCGAACTGGGCTGGTTCGTCAACGAGAAATTCTCGGTGCGCGGCTTCGTGACCGGCCGCGCGGGTTTCGGTGCCAGGGGCAGCCTCGCGCCGCCGCCGGTACCGTTCCCCGATTTCTGGTACGAACGGCAGCGCCTGACCCAGCACGATTACCACGCCTACGGCCTAGGCTTCGATTACGGCCTCGGCGACCGCTACACCGCATCGTTCAATATCCAGCACGAGTTCTGGGGCGATTCGGTGTACGACTTCAAGTATGCTCTGGAAGCCCGGCTGACGCGCAGTTTCTGACAACGGCTGCGCGCCGACGGGTTCCGGATGGGGCGCGGCACGCAGCATGTTCGATGTCCTGGCACAGTGGTGGTGGCTGGCGGTCGACTGGTTTTCCGCGCACGCGGTCGAGCCGGCGCTAGCCTTCCTGCACCTCGGCAACCTGCTCGGCGAGCCCGAGGACATCGCCACGGCACTGCTCATCGCGTCGGTTCAAATCGCGATCATCGCCGGTGTGTTGCGCCCACTAGAAACATTCGCGCCGGCCGAAGACTGGAAAGACCGCAAGCTGACCCAAGTCGATCGACGTTACACGCTGCTGCTGTTGCTCGGCCTGAATCCATTGCTCGCCTTCTTCGTGCTGTCGCCGTTCGCGAGCCTGTTCAGCGATGCGCTCGCGTGGGTTGGTCTGCCATCCGATGGACTGCTGCATTACGTCCCACGCATCCAGTCGCATCCCTACCTCGCGTTCGGCCTTTTCTACCTCGCCAACGACCTGGCGTATTACTGGATGCACCGTGCCCAGCACGCCATTCCCTGGTGGTGGGCATTGCACAACATGCACCACAGCCAGCGCCTGGTGAACTGCTGGACGAACGCGCGCGTGAGCTGGCTCGACGTCGTGCTGGAGTCGTGCCTGCTCGCGACCGTGGGCCTGTTGATGGGCGTCGATGCCGGCCAGTTCGCCGCGCTGGTGCTGTTGACCGAACTTGTGCAATACCTCGCGCACACGAACACGCGCCTCGATTTCGGCAGAATCATCGAGCGCATCGTCGTCACCCCGCGCTTTCATCGCCTGCATCACATGAAGTCGGATCCGGCCCGACCGAACCTGCACAACTGCAACTACGGCCAGGTATTGGCCGTGTGGGACAACCTGTTCGGCACCGCGTTGTACGGCGAACCGGTGCGGCCAAACGGCGTCGACGATCCCGTCGTCGACGCCGACAACGGGCGCGGGGCAATCACGATGCAGTGGCATGCCCTGCGCCGCTTCCGGCACGCGTTCGCGAGTCGCGCCGGCTGGAAGCCGCAGGAAGTGACGTTCGACGCGAATTACCGGCCCGTGCCGGTTGTGAAATCCGTTGGCCCGAATTGAGGCACGCGGCGGCGCTGCTATACTCCGCGACATTCAATAGGGACCGCGGAGTCGCGCATGCTCGCCAACATAAAACAGGACGCCCAGCAACGCATGACCAAGAGCATCGAGGCGCTGCGCCACGAATTGCAGCGCGTGCGCACCGGCCGCGCCAGCACGGCGCTGGTCGAGCATCTGAAGGTCAATTACTACGGCGCGGACGTGCCGCTCAGCCAGGTGGCGAATGTCGTCGTCTCCGACGCGCGCTCGCTCACCATCACGCCGTGGGAAAAATCCATGGTGCAGCCGGTCGAAAAGGCTATTCTCGCCTCCGACCTGGGACTCAATCCGACCACCGCCGGCACCACGATCCGCCTGAACATGCCGGCGCTCACCGAGGAACGCCGCAAGGAACTGGCCAAGCACGTCGCCCACGAAGGTGAGAACGCCAAGGTCGCGATCCGCAACATCCGCCGCGACGCCATGCACCAGGTCAAGGAACTGCTCAAGGACAAGGCAATCACCGAAGACGAGGAGCGCCGCGCCGAAGATGAGGTACAAAAGCTCACCGACAAGTCGATAAAGGACGTCGACGCGGTGGTCAAGGCGAAGGAAGACGAATTGATGGCGCTGTGAGCCGCGCGCCGTGGAAGGCAGTTTGAACCTCTCCGAATCCGTGCCGCTGCCGGAAAATGTGGAAATTTCCACATCGGCCGTGCCGCGCCACATCGCCATCGTCATGGACGGCAACGGGCGCTGGGCCAAGGCGCGCCATCGCCCGCGCAGTTTCGGCCATCACGCCGGCCAAAAAAGCGTGCGCACGGCGATCGAATTCTGTTCGCAGCGTGGCATCCACGCGCTGACCCTGTTCGCGTTCTCCAGCGAGAACTGGCAACGGCCGAAAGACGAGGTCGGCGCGCTGATGGAATTGTTCCTGAAAGCGCTCGACCGCGAAGTCGACGAACTGCATGGCCATGGCGTGCGCATCGCCTTCATCGGCGATCTTTCCGCGTTCGCGCCCGCGCTGCGCGAGCGCATGCAGGCGGCGATGGAAAAAACCCGCAATAACGCCAGGCTCGCGCTGAACGTGGCCGTGAACTACGGTGGGCGCTGGGACATCGCCAATGCCGCGAAGCAGGCCGTGCTCGCCGTGCAGCGCGGCGAAATCGCTGCCGACGCGATCGACGAGAAATCCATCACGCGCTTCTTCTGCCTGGCCGACCTGCCGCCGGTGGATCTGTTCATCCGCACCGGCGGCGAACAGCGCATCAGCAATTTCCTGCTCTGGCAGACGGCCTATAGCGAACTGTATTTCAGCGACGTGCTGTGGCCGGATTTCGACGCCGCCTGCCTCGATCGGGCGATCACCGAATTCGCGCGGCGCGAGCGGAGATTCGGGGGAGTATCCTCGTCATGAAACAGCGCGTCGTCACCGCCTTGCTGCTGGCCCCGCTGGCCATCGCAATCATTTTGCTGGTGCCGACGCCGGCGTTCGCCATGGTCATCGCCGGATTGTGCCTGCTCGCCTTGTGGGAATGGACGCGCCTGTCCGGACTGCGCGACCGCCGCGTGCGCGGCATCCTGATCGCACTGGCGGCTGCGGGCTTTTATGCATTGTGGGAAAACCGCGATACACAGGCGGCCGTCGTCGTCATAGCCGCCGGCTGCGTGTGGTGGGTGGTCGCGCTGGCGTGGCTCAGGCAAATCAGTTTTGCGGCGGCGCCGACGCGGGAAAATACCGAGCTGAAACTCGTTGCCGGCGCGTTGTGCGTTTTTCCCGCCTGGATCGCCCTGATGCGCATCCACGCCGCACCGGTGCATGGAAACTGGTGGGCGCTGTACGCGCTGTTGCTCGGCTGGTCGGCGGATACGTTCGCCTACCTCGCCGGCATGCGCTGGGGCCGGCGCAAACTCGCACCGGCGATCAGTCCCGGCAAGACCTGGGCCGGCGTCTACGGAGGGCTCGCCGCCACCGCCGTCGTCGCCGCGATCGGCGGCTGCCTGCTCGGCGTGCGCAACCTGGATCTTTTCGCACTCGTCGTGCTCGCCACGCTCTGCGTGTGTTTTTCCGTGGTCGGCGACCTGTTCGAAAGCCTGATCAAGCGCCATGCCGGCGTCAAGGATTCCGGCGCGCTGTTTCCCGGCCACGGCGGCGTATTCGACCGCCTCGACGGCCTGTTCGCCCTGTTGCCGCTGTTCGCGCTGGGCAAACTGCTGCTCGGCTTATGAAGCGCGTCGCGGTGCTCGGCGCCACCGGCTCGATCGGCGCCAGCGCGCTGGACGTGATCGAGCGCCATCCGCAGCGCTTCGCCGTCGCCGCGCTCAGCGCCCACCGCAACGTCGATGCGCTCGTGGCCCTGTGCGTGCGGCACCGTCCGGCCCTGGCCGTGATCGCCGATGCGGCGCTCGAATCCGAACTGCGTACGAAGCTGGCCACGGCGAAGTTGCCCACACGCGCCATGTCCAGCGAGGCCGGCTTGCGCGAAGCGGCTTGTGCCGATGCGGATATCGTCATCGCCGCCATCGTCGGCGCGGCGGGACTGGACTCGACCCTTGCCGCTGCGCGCGCCGGCAAGCGCCTGCTGCTGGCCAACAAGGAAGCCGTGGTCATGGCCGGCCCGCTGCTGCTGCAAGCCCTGCGCGAAGGCGGCGGCGAACTCGTGCCGATCGATTCAGAGCACAACGCGATATTCCAATGTCTTCCAACATCCGGCCTGCCAGGCGGGCGCCACAACCTGGAAGATGCCGGCGTGCGCCGCATCGTGCTCACCGCCTCGGGCGGGCCATTCCGCGGACGCACGCGCGCGCAACTGGCCACGGTCACGCCCGACCAGGCCTGTGCGCACCCGAACTGGGTGATGGGGCGCAAGATCTCGGTCGATTCGGCCACGCTGATGAACAAGGGCCTGGAGGTGATCGAGGCGCACTGGCTGTTCGGCGCGCGCGCGGACCAGATCGAGGTCGTCGTGCACCCGCAGAGCATCGTGCATTCGCTGGTCGAATACGCCGACGGCTCGACCCTGGCCCAACTCGGCAACCCGGACATGCGCACCGCGCTCGCGCATGGCCTGGCGTGGCCGGAACGGATCGAATCGGGTGTGGCGAGCCTGGATCTGCTGCGCACGGGCACGCTGCATTTCGAGGCGCCGGACCGCACCACGTTCGCGTGCCTGGATCTGGCCTGGCGCGCACTCGCCGCAGGCGGCACCGCGCCGGCGATCCTGAACGCGGCCAACGAAATCGCGGTGGCGGCGTTTCTTGCCGGCACCCTTCCCTTTCTCGCCATAGCCGAGGTCGTCGCTGCCACGCTGGACGCAATGCCGGCTGAACCGGTCGATACGCTGCAAGGCTTGATTTACGCCGATTTAACCGCACGCCAGCACGCACAACGTATCATGCGCCGGGCGCATAATTGCTGAGTTTCCGGATGAGCGAGTTTCTGGGTTCCGTCTGGTGGCTGCTGGTCACCCTTGGCCTGCTGGTCACCTTCCACGAGTTCGGCCATTACTGGGTCGCACGCCGCT
>JAICYA010000331.1 GCA_025934455.1 Rudaea sp. | reverse complement strand
GGGATGCCCTCGGTTCACGGCGTGGCAACCGATCGCCAGCGTCTCCACCAGCGCGCATTGATCCAGCGTCAGTTTGGGCGCCGGGTGCAGCTTGCGGGCAGGGAGAATAATCCGCTCAGTCAACCCGCCGTCGCACATCACCCCCAGGGTTTGGTTGTGCTCGCAACAGTTGGTAAACCCGCGCCGGCACGAATAGCAGTGCTGACAATTCAAGTACGGCTCGACCGCGCAGCGATCCCCCGCCCGCAGGGCCGTCACCCCGGCACCGGCCGCCACCACTTCAACGCCCAGCTCGTGACCCGGAATCCGCGGATAGGAAAAGAACGGCATTTTGCCCAGGTAACCGCTGAAATCGGTCCCGCAGATGCCGACCCGGTGCACGCGCACGAGCGCTTCGCCGGCCCCCGGCCCGGGCGGCTCGGGGATGTCGATTTGTCGCCACTGTTGGGGTTTCTCAAGCTGCAGCGCCTTCATGGGCAAGATTAGTTGTTTTCGGGCAACCCTTCGCGGTGGCCGATGTTTTTAACCGGGCGGAAAATCTCGAGAACTTCCGCCAGCAACTCCTGGTCGAGCGGCTCCGCCGCCCAGTGTATCCATTTGCGTATGTTGTCCGGGTTGGCGCTGCCGCTGACAGTGGTGGCAATATCGGGGTTTGCCAGGCTGAACTGGAGCGCCAGTTGGGCGATGTCGACGCCCCGACGCGCGCAGAGCTCGGCCGCTTTGCGGGCTGCTGCCTTCACTTCTTCCGGTTCCTTGAGCCAGGCCGGCAACGAGGCACGCGTCAGCAAGCGCGCGCTAAAGGGGCCGGCGTTCATGATGCCGATACCCTTGGCCTTCAGGTAGGGAATCGTCTCATCCGCGAACCGCGTGTTTTGCAGCGTGTACTGGTTATAATTCAAAACACAGTCGACCGGGAATTGATCACAGATCTGCCGGAAGATTTTCTGAGGATAGCCGCTGAAGCCGATAAAGCGCACTTTGCCGGATCGTTGGATACGGCCCAGGGCCGGCAGGGTTTCCTCCACGATCTGGCGCAAGGGCACAAATTCAATGTCATGACACAGCACGATGTCGAGGTGATCGGTCCGCAACCGGTGCAGGCTCACGTCCACGCTTTCGGCCACCCTCCGGGCGCTGAAATCAAAATGCGCCAGGTCATAGCGGCCCAGCTTGGTGCACAGGAGGTACTGCTCGCGCGGCACCTCCGCCAGGGCGATGCCCAAGAGCACCTCGCTCATGCCCCGGCCATAGAAAGGCGACGTGTCGATAAGATTCAAACCGCCCTCCAGTGCCACGCGCACGCTGGCCAGCGCTTCATCCAGTTTGACGGCGCGAAACTCGCCGCCCAGGGAAGAGGCACCGAAACTCAGGATGGGCAGTCGCAAACCGGTTCGGCCCAGGGGGCGGGTGGGGATCGATGAGCTCATAAGTCGTAAAAGCCAACGGCATTGAGTCCAAATATTCTCGCGGCCGCATCGTTGCCAAGACCCGCCACGTAATTCTGCAGCAGGTCGTAGACCTGTCGGTACTCAGCGGACAGCAGGGCGACCGGCCAGTCGGACCCATACAGCAGGCGCCCCGGCCCGAAAGCCTCCAGGGCGACATCCAGGTACGGCCGAAAATCCTCCTGCTGCCAGGTGCGCCAACGCGCTTCGGTGACCATACCCGAGAGCTTGCACAGAACGTTCGGTGACTCGGCCAACTGCCGGATGTGCTCCCGCCAGGGGGACAAGACGCCATCCCGGATCAACGGCTTGGCCAGGTGATCGAGCACAAACGGCTGTTCCGGAAAGGCGCGCACCAGTTCGATGGCCGCGGGTAATTGCTTCGGGTACACCAGCAGTTCGTAGGTCAGGCCAAAACCGCGCAGTTTCCCCAGGCCGCGGCGAAAATCCTCGCGCAGCAGGAACCCCTCGTCGGGCTCGTCCTGAACAACGTGCCGCACGCCCACGAATTTTGGATGAGCCGCAAATGTCTCAAGCTGCGCCTCGACCTTGGCGGAGCACAGGTCCACCCACCCGACCACGCCTTTAATCCAGGAAGTCTGATCCGCCAACTCCAGCAGCCAGCGCGATTCCTCCAGGCTTTGACGTGCTTGCACGGCGACCGAGCCGTCCAGGCCGTGCTCGCCCAGCACGCCGGCGAAATCCGCCGGGAGAAAATCACGGCGGATGGACCATTCCGGCTGAATCCACGGATATTCCGCGGGGGAAAAGCGCCAAAAATGCTGATGCGAATCGATGCGCATGGATCAGGGGGTGCGACAGCCGATGGTCAACAGCACGTTGGCCCAGAGCGCTTGGTCGGCCGTTTGAATCGTGAGCACGTGATCGGGCGACTCCACCGCCTTGTAAAAGTCCCATTTCGAGATCGGCGTGACAGCCGAAAGCCCGGCTTCCTGGGCCAGGGTCCGGTATTCCGCCCAGGCCGGCGGCTCCCCGAACTTGGCGTAGGGATCGTCCGGCGGAATGCCCATTGTGTTCAAGGCATCCACCGGCAGCGCCGACAGCAGCGCGCGCACGACCTGGGCGACCGTCGGCACGCCCGGACTCAACTGCAGGCAAATGAGCTCCGCCTGCGGTCCGCGTTTGGTGGCGGCCGGATAGTTTCCATCGGCTATAAGGATGCGGCAGTGATGTCCGGCGCGCGCGCAGACGCGCAGGATTTCCGGGTGCAGCAAGGTGGTTTTAAGCATGGTTATCCGGCGTAACGCCGAAAGCTGTCGATGGTTTGTCGCGCCGCCGTATCACCGTCCGGCCAGGGCAGAACTTCAGCCGACAAATAGCCGTCGTAGCCGAGCTGCTTGAGGGTTTTCACGATCGGCCCCATATCGGTGTGGCCCATGCCCACCGCGCGGCGGT
>JAICYA010000017.1 GCA_025934455.1 Rudaea sp. | reverse complement strand
GAATCTCCAGCAGCCCAGTGAAGAGGATGAAGCGGGCCATGCCGCCTTCCTCGCCGTACTGCTGGATGAACGTTTCCTCGATCGCATCGCGCAGCAGATCGCGGTCGCGATAGCCGGACTTCACCCATATCGCGTCCGTATCCCGCAGCCACTGGCGATACAGCCGGTCGGCGATCTGCGAGTCGACCGCATGAGTCGCCCAACCTTCGGCGGTCAGATACTCGAGCGCCTCCGCCCAGACGAGCTCCGCTTTTTCCTTGTCAGACTTTTCCGACATCGTCTCCTCCCGTTTTCCTACACAAAAATGCGGCCCGGCCGGCTTCCCTGCCGGATTCCAGCTTCCTGCCGGATGATCGTCCTGATCCCGGACCGCTTCCGCTTCCGTGCTATGCCGCTGCGGCAAATCCCCCCATGGACTGCGCCTCCTTGCGCAGGACCTCTCCGATGGCGGCCTCCGCTGCCGCTTCGAGCAATCCCATCACCCGCTGGTCCATTCCGTGGACCGAGTCCACCGCGATCCGTGTGGTGAACTCGCCTACGACCTTGCCGTCCTTGAGAACCCAGATCATCCACGCATCCGGAGCATCGCTTTCCGGAAAGTAGGCTTCGACCGTGAAGCCTGAGGCGCAGTAACTGCCGATCAAATCCATTGCTCGTCTCCTTGTCTGAGATAACCGGGGATGGGAACCGCTATCGGTGGGCGCGCACCTCCTGCGGCGACTGCCGCGCCAGGAGGGACTTGAGTTCGCGCCGTAGTGCCTCGGCATCCAGGGAGTCGACGTCCAGTTTCGGCGCCGCCCTTGGCTCGGCCGCGTGGCTGTTGATGAGTCCCGCGAATGCACGGCCGTCCTGGCGCGTGAGGTTCGGGACAAAACGCGAGTACACCCGGAACAACATGTCGGTATTGGCATGGCCAAGAACCTTGGCGACCCATTCCGGGTTTTCACCGGAGGCCAACATCAAGGTCGCGGCAGTGTGCCGGGTCTGATAAGGACGCCGCTTGTCGAGCTCCAGATACCGCAGCAGGGGATACCAGATGCGGTTGGCGAAGTTGTTCGCATCCATCGGCCCGCCCTCGCGCGTGGGAAACACCCACGGCACTTCCGGATCGCGAATGCTGGCCTGCGATTCGATGGCCTCGCGCACGTTTGGCAGCATCGGGATATCACGGATCGAGAAATTGTTCTTGGCGTCGTCTTCGAGTTCGCCGCCGGAAATCGTCTGCCGAACCAGGATCAGGTTGTGTTCGAGATCGACGTACTTCCATTCCAGGCCATTGATCTCGCCCGAGCGCATGCCGGTGAAGAAGCGAGCGACCAGGTAATTGCGGTAGTCGGGCCGGACCGTGGCGAGGATACGGTTGACCTCGACGAGCGAAAACGGGTGCACGTCCGTCTTCTTCTGCTTGAGCGGCTTGATGCCGCGGAAGGCGGGCTTGAGGTCGAAGCGATCCGCGGCCTCGTTCAGGATCTGCCGCAGGAAGCACATGATCTTGTTGATGCGCGCATTGCCGATCGTTGCACCGCCGCGGCCGGGCAACTTGGCGGTCTCGGCACGGAAGGCGAGCACGTCGGCCTTGGTGATCTCTCCAAGTCGGCGGTCGCCAAAGCAGGGCAGCAGGTTGCGGTCGAGCACGTCGCGGACCGCCTTGCGGTGCGAGCGACGCCACTGTGGCGACATTTCCGTATTCCACTGATCTGCGAATTCCGCGAAAAGCGGCGCATTGGATGCCGGTGTATTCGCGGTGACGGGCGAGGACGGCGCAACGGAAGCCGCGAACTGCGACGCGCGCGGGCTGCTCGGAAATGTCACCGCGTAGTCGAACGTCCCTTGCGCGATTTCCTTTTCGATCCGGTTGAGCAGCGTCTGCACTTTGCGGCGGTTGTCCACCGTGTCGGGCAGGGCGGTCTGTTCGCGGCAGCGGATGCCGCGGTAGTAGAAATCGAGAAACAGCATCTGGTTGTCAGAACGCGTGCGAACCTTACCCATGGCCGAAGCTCCCATTGACGACCACGCTGCGCGTCGATCCCGCGACGTCGCCATTGGCCATCGGCACGAGGGGAGCGCGGTCAGCGGATGCCGTACCGATGTCGCGCTGGATCGCTTCCCAGATAAAAAGAAGCTTGCGACCGCCAAACGGGCGGATGTAGTGGACGCCTTCGAGAAGGACGACGTCCTTCAGGCGCGTGCGGATCGTGCGCGCGTCGTAGTGGATGCGTTCGGCCAACTGATCCGTGGTAAGGTACGTCTGGCTCATTTGCATGCTCCGTTGCTTGTGATTGGCATCTAATGATCATTTGGATGATCACTCGATGATCACTATAGCACACGTTTGCTAATTACGCCAAATTTCTGATAGCTGTATTAATCACGCGAGTAACGGAATAATCAAATGCTTAGATACAAGCTCGCGGAACGTATAGCGGACAAGGAGTTCAAGGAACGCCGAAGGATCACCTTGCTTGAGATTTCTCAAGCCACGGGGATCAACCGCATGACGATTTCGAAGTTGATGAACAAGCACGGCACAAACGTGCAGACCGATAACCTGGATAGGCTCTGCGCCTACTTCGACTGCAGGATCGAGGATTTGGTCGAGTACGTCAGGGGAGACTAATTTCTGGTGTTGCGACGAGCAAAGTCGGCAGACGGAAAAGCCGCAATTTGCGTCAGTGCTTGGGTCGCTATAGGACTCGAAAACCGGTTGGGCACAGCAATTGCCGCGGCGTGTGCCCGTGCAATGCCAAGGTCAATTCGGCGCCGCGGCGACCTCGGCAATGACCTGCACGCGGTTGTGTAGGTGCCAAGGTCGTTTTTTGAGGGTCCAGCCTGCGCGTTTTGGGCACGAAATGGGCACGAACCGGGCACAGAAACGAAAAAGCCCGCGTTCTTGGCGGGCTCTTCGTACGATAACCGGTTGAAGTCAAGCGTAAATTATTGGTGGCTAGAGGCGGGATCGAACCGCCGACCTCAGCATTATGAGTGCCGCGCTCTAACCGTCTGAGCT
The DNA here is from genome assembly GCA_025934455.1 of Rudaea sp. The sequence continues at coordinate 9,613 of JAICYA010000017.1, read as the reverse complement.
ACCTAGCCACGGGTGTTGCCGGGCCGCGTAGTTTAGCGGCTCTGAGGTAGCGGGTAAATGGCGCGGTTGCCGGCGGCGGCGGCACTGTGGAAGAATCCGGGCATGATTTGCGGAGTTTGCGTGTGATCGATCCGGATGGCTATCGCCCGAATGTCGGCATCATCCTGGTGCGCGACGACGGTTCGGTGTTCTGGGCGCGGCGCGCCTACCGGGACGGTTGGCAGTTCCCGCAAGGCGGCATGAACAGCGACGAGACGCCGCTGGAGGCCATGTACCGCGAGCTGGAAGAAGAAACCGGATTGCGTCCGGAGCACGTGCAAGTGCTGGGTGCGACGCCCGGCTGGTTGCGCTATCGCCTGCCGCACAAATACCTGCGCCACAAGGAAAAGCCCATGTGCATCGGGCAGAAGCAGGTGTGGTTCCTGCTGCGCTTCATCGGCCAGGAAACGCATGTGCGTCTGGATTCCACCGATTCGCCGGAGTTCGACCTGTGGCGCTGGGTGGATTTCTGGTATCCGCTGGCCCACGTTGTGCCGTTCAAGCGCGACGTCTACGAGCGTGCCCTGCGGCATCTGGCGCCGCTGGCCGAAGCGTTGCGCGCGAGCGTGAATCTGGACATCGTTTCCGGCTGATTGCCCGGGGTCAAGCCGCGCTCTTCGCGAGCAACGATTGCAACTCCGCGTGCACGCGCGCGAACGTGCGCGACAGTTCTGCCACCAGCATCGGCGCCTCGCTGCCCAGGTCGCCGCTGCGCGCGCCGTGTTCCAGGCGCTTGGCCAGTTCCGCCAGACTCAGCGCGCCGAGGTTGGCGCTGGTGGACTTGAGCGAGTGCGCCGGCGCGATCAGGCCCTGGTTGTCGGCAGTGCCGGCAGCTTGTTCCAATAACGCGATCGACTTGGGCGTGTCTTCCAGATACACGTGCACCAGGTCGGTGAATTCGTCACCCATCACTTCCAGCAAGTCGCGCACGACGTCGGCGTCGAGTGCGGCGCCCGGTGCGGAAATCGCCGGGATCGGCGGTGCGTGCGCGACGAACGCGGGCGCGGGCGTGGGCCGCGGCTGCGCCACGGCGCCGGTCGGCGTAGCTGGCGGCGCGCGTGACGCGGCGCCGACCGGGATCCAGCGGCGCAGGGTTTGTTCGAGCAGGGCGCGGTTGAGCGGCTTGGATAGGTAATCGTCCATGCCCGCGCGCAGGCATTTCTCGCGGTCGCCGGCCATCGCGTTCGCGGTCATCGCGATCACCGGCATGTGTTTCGACGATTTTGCGGTTTCGTTCTGACGCAGGATGCGAACGGCCGTATAGCCGTCCATCACAGGCATCTGGCAATCGAGCAGGACGACGTCGAAGGCATCGTGCTCGAGCGCATCGAGCGCTTCCTTGCCGTTTTCGGCGACCGCGAAACTCAGGCCGAGCAGGGTGAGCAGGCGCTGCGCGACCTGGCGGTTGACCGGATTGTCTTCGACCAGCAGTGCGTGTCCGCCGAGGGCTTGCGCGACGGCAGGCGCGGCTTCGATCTGCACCAGCGGCGCGGCTTCTTCGGGCGCAGCGAATTTCTCCGCGGTTTCGCTGGCGCCGAGCAGCTTGAGCAGGGCGGCGCGTTGTTCGCCTTCGCCAGCCTCGCGTGAAATGGTCGCGGCGCGCGCCTCGTTCGTCCATTCCGCGGGCGTGGGCTCCGCTGCGGTCAACAGCGCGCAGTGCACGCGATTGAGTGCCGGTTCGCGCACCACGTTGCGCAACAGGCCGGCAGCGGCCGTGGCCGGAATCGCCGCGCTGTCCACGATCAGCAGGTCGTAAGCCCAGGATTCGCCCATGTTCGCCGCCGAGCGCAACTTGCCGAGCGCGTCCGGTGCGGCCGCGGTCTGCTGGAAGGTCACGCCCCAGGCCGCCATCTGGCTGGTCAGCCGGCGCATCAGTGCGGCATCGGTGCAAAGCACCAGCGCGCGCGCGCCGTGCAGCTCGCGGCGCACGCCGGCGACGTCGCCGAGCGCCTTGGCCAGCGGCACGCTGAACCAGAACATCGAACCCTTGCCGGGTTCGGAGCGCACACCGATCTTGCCGTGCATCAGGTCGACGATGCGCTTGCAGATGACCAGACCGAGGCCGGTGCCGCCGTGGATGCGCGTGGTCGAAGCATCGGCCTGCGAGAACGGCTGGAACAATTTCGCCGCGGCGTCGGGCGCGATGCCCACGCCCGTGTCCCTGACTGCGAACAGTACCTCGTAATGCGTGCGCGTCTCGCCGCGCTTGCTGACGTGGATTTGCACCGAGCCGCGCGCGGTGAACTTGATCGCGTTGCTGACCAGGTTCGTGAGCACCTGGCGCAGGCGCGTGGGATCGCCGCGCACGGCTAGGCGCACGCCGGGTTCGATCGCTACGCTCAAGGCTAGGCCCTTGGCTTCGGCGGATTTCGCCATCAGGCGCTGCACCGCGTCGAGCAACTCGCGCAGGTTGATGCCCACGTTTTCGAGTTCGAGCTTGTTCGCCTCGATCTTGGAATAGTCGAGGATGTCGTCGACGATGCGCAGCAGTTCGCGCGCCGACTTGTACGCGGTTTGCAGGTAGTCGCGCTGGTCCGGGCCGAGTTGGGTCGAGAGCAGGATGTCGAGCAGCGGGATTATGCCGTTGAGCGGCGTGCGGATCTCGTGGCTCATCGTGGCCAGGAATTCGCTCTTGGCCATCATCGCGCTTTCCGCGGCCTGCTTGGCCTGCATCAATTCCGCTTGCACGCTGCGCAGTTTCTCGAGTTCCGCGCGCAGGTCTGCATCGATTGCCGCCGTGGCAACGGCGGGTTTGGCGGTGAATGCCGGCGCCGGCACGGGCGGCGCCGACATTTCCAAATCGTCGGGTTGCGCGTACACATGCCAACCCAGCCAGCCGCCAAGTGCGGCGGCGAGCAACAGTGGCGCGATCCACAGCGCCTGTGTCGGTGGCAGTGCGAACGGCGCGCCCAGGGCAAGGGCGACGACGATCGCGAGGCTCGCGCGCACGATCCACGGCGCCGCCGGACGCAGGCGCTGCAGGATGGTGCCGCGCGCGTCAGGCGGTGGCGGCATGGAAGTCGAAGCTCATGTCCTGACCGGCCTGCTGGATGAAATCGCCTTGCAGATAATCGACGCCGGTCGTCCACAGCAGCGAGGCGGTTTGCGCGTCCTCGATCAGCGGTGCGATCACGCGCAGGCCGCTGTCGTGCGCGCGCGTCACGATCTGGCGCAATTCCTCGTGCAACGCCGGATCGCGCAGTGCCGTGCCGCTGTAGCGTTGCGCGAGTTTCAGGTAATTGGCCGGCAGGTGCTGCAACAGTTGCAATGCGGCCGGATTCGCATCGATGGCGGCCAGCGAGACGCCCACGTTCAACGCGCGCAGGGCGGTGGCGAACGCGGTCGCTTCGCGCACATGCGAGATGACTTCGGGCAGGCGGAATTCGAGTACCAGGCGTTCGCCGGGCAGGCGCCGCGTCTCCAGCATCTGCCCGATCCACGCCGCCCGCTGCGGATCGCGCGCGGCCTCGATCGACTGGCCGGCGAACAGGGTGACCGGACGGTGCTGGCGCGCGCGCTCGGCGATTACCAGCAGACAGCGCGATACCACCCAGCGGTCGATGTCGGCAGCGAGTCCGGCGCTGTCCGCCACCGGCAGGATTTCGGCCGCCGTGTGCAGTTTGCCGCCGTCGCCGCGCAGGCGTAGCAAGGCCTGGAATTGCTCGTCCTCGCCGCCTTGCAAGGCCACCATCGGCTGGAACAGCAGCTGGAAATCCTCGGCCTTGAGCGCCGCGCGAATCAGTTCGACCAGTGGTTCGTCGCCTGTCGCCGGCGCCGTGGTTGCGGTCCGATAGACGCCAATGTGGGTGTTCGTGCGCGTGCGCGCTTCCACCAGCGCGCGTTCGGCAGCGTTGAGCATGGTGCCGACGTCGCCCAGACCCGCGCCGAAGCCGCAGATGCCGAAACTCAGGGACACCGCGAGCGACTTGCCTTCGTGCTCGAACACCTCGCGCGTGGTGCGCTCGCGCAGATCCGTCGCCAGGCGCGCGAGCGCGTCCGCGTCGCCCTGGCACAGCAGCACGAAGCTGGTGTCGCCGTAGCGTGCGGCCAGATCGTGCGCGCCGATGTGCGCGGCGAGAAAGGCGCCAACTTGGTTGAACAGCGCGTCGAAACTGGTCAGGCCGATGCGTTCGCGGATTTGTCCGGCGCCGTCGAGCTCGATGTAGATCAGGCCGCCATCGGCCTCGTCGCCGGCGAGCATCGCGTTGAGCCGGTCAAGGACGTGGGCGCGCTGGTACAGGCCGGTCACCGGGTCGCGCGGATTGCTCGCCTGCGCGCGGCGGCCGAGCGTGCGCGAGCGGCGCACGCGGTTCGTCACCGCGGAAATCAGGTGCTTGGGTCGGATCGGCTTGGACAGGAAATCGTCGCCGCCGGCATTGAGCGCCTCGAAGTGTTTTTCCTCATCGTGCTCGCCCGAAAGGAACACGATCGGCGTGTTGATGAACGCTTCGCGCTCGCGGATGATCGCGGTGAGTTCCATGCCCGAGCAATTGGGCATGTACAAATCCATGAGGATCAGTTCGGGTTTGAATTCATCGAGCTGGTCGAGCGCGGCGAGCGGATCGGTCGCCGCCAGCGTATGCATCCCGGCCTTGCGCAGGATCGATTCGGCGAACATCGCCTGCGAACGGTCGTCCTCGACGATCAGCACGCGGAAGGGATCGGATGTTTCCGCATCCAGCAATTCGGCGATGCGGCCCATCACGTCGCCGGACTGCGCCGGCAGCGGAATGAAGCTGTCCGCGCCGGCACGCATCGCGCGCAGGCGCACCGGCAATTCGACGGAATCGGAAAACGCGAGCAGGGCCAGGCGCCGGCCCAGCCGCGCGCGCGCGGCCTTGACCATTTCGCCGACGGATTCGAGCGCGTCCTGGAATGGCGCATCGACGACGACGAGGTGCGGCGCGAACGCGGCGAGCACTTCCTTGAGTTCGTCGACGCGGTCGAGCAGGGTCAATTCGTATCCGGCGGCCTCGATTTTCTGGTCGATCTCGCAGGCCAGCGGGTTGCCGTCGCTCAAATGGAACACCTTGCGTTGCTCGGCGGTGGTCGGCGCTGCCGTAACCGGTGCCGCGACGGGTATCGCAGGCGCTGGCGGTTTTTGCGCGGGTACCGCGGCGGGCGCTGGCGTTGCCGGTTTCGGTATGGTCGCCGGAGCCGGCCGTGCGGGCGCGGGCCCGAAGCGCTTCCAGTATTCCGGCGGCGGCGTCACCTGCAGCGGATAGTTGCCGGCGCGCGCGGGCGCCACCGTCAGTTGCGCGGCCTGGGTGACCGCCGGTTCGATGTGGCGTTCCTCGTGCTGCGTGATCAGCAGGTCCAGCCCCGCCAGTTGCATCGTGAAGGCTTCGGTCTGCGCAACGTTCGGGATCGTGACGTTCTGCGCGAACGGCGCGAGGAAATTTTCCATCGCGAACAGGCGTTCGCCGACATCGAGCAGGCCGTAGCGGCCGCAGGCACCGGCGAGCGTCTGCAATTCGCGAAACAGGATCGACAGCGCGTTGATGTCCCAGCCCTGCGTGCACAGGCGCAAGCCGCGCTTGCGCAAGGTCTCCAGGCGCTTGGGCAGGTGCCGCACGAAAGCCAGCCGCAGCTCCGCCGCTTGTTGGGTGTCGTCCTGTTTGTGCATGGGTTCCGCCGTTTGTCCGCACTATACCGGTTCGGCGGCGCCCGATAAACGGCGGAAAACGGGGCCGGACCGACCGGCCGGTCAGCCAGGCTTGACCACCGCAAGCACGACGATGGCGATCAGCAAGATTCCCGGAATTTCGTTGAATACGCGCAGCCAGCGCGAGGATCGCGCGCAGGCGTCGGCGGCGAACTGGTCCTTCAGGCGTACCAGATAAAAATGATAGGCGACGAGCAGCACGACCAGGGTGAGCTTGGCGTGCAGCCAGGGCTGTTTGAGAAAGGCCGGCGCCAGCGCCAGGGTCCAGATGCCGAACACGACCGCCAGCGCGCCGCCGATATGCGTGATCATGAGCAGGCGCCGTTCCATGATCTTCAGCTGCGCGCGCACCGCCGCGTCGGCGGATTCGGCGTGGTAGACGAACAGGCGCGGCAGGTAGAACAGGCCGGCGAACCAGGTCACGACGAAGACGACGTGCAGGGCCTTGATCCAGAGATAGGGCATGGCGGATTCCGCGAACAGGCGACGCGCCGATTGTCGCACAGGCATGGTTTCGTGATCAGTTCGCTTGACGCCCGCGCGCGGCGGCGGCTATAACGCTTGGCTCCGCCGGCCACGTGCCGCTCCCGCACCATTGTCCATGGCCAAGGTTCTGCCACCGCCCATCCTCGTGGTGCGTACGCAACGTCCCGCGCGGCGCTGGCGCTGGGCGTTCGCCGTCGCGTTGTTGTGGCTGGCCTCGCTCGCCGGTGCCTTGGTGCTGCAGCACTGGCTGGTCGGCGTTGATGAACACTTGGGCACGGCGCGCGCACAGAAGGATCATGACGCCCAACTGCAGAAGGTCGCCATCGCCGAACGCGCGGAGCAGGTGGCACGCGCGGCGAACGCCGATTTGCAGCAGAGCCTGCGCGACCGCCAGGAGGAAATCGCCGGCCTGCGCGCGGACCTCGCGTTCTACAGCAAACTCACGGATGGCCGCAGCAAGCCGGAAGGTCTGGCCGTGCACGGCGTGCGCATGGCCACCGGTGCAACGCCGGGCGTCTACAATTTCACGGTGACGCTGACGCAGACGCTCAAGTCTGGCCAGGTCGCCAGTGGCCGGCTGAAACTCGCGGTCGATGGCATTCGCGCCGGCAAGCTGGCGACGTTGGCATGGACCGATCTCGCGCCAAACCAGGACGCGTCCGGACTGCCGTTCTCGTTCAAGTATTTCCAGCAAGTGGGCGGGACCGTGATGCTGCCCACCGGATTCACCCCCAACCGGGTCCATGTCGAGGCCGATGCCGGCGGCGACATGGGCCGCGCCGTCCAGGATTTCACCTGGACCGACGCGCTTGCCGACCAGGAGCCCGCCGATGTTCAGCAATAACCGCAAACCCGCGAATGCGCCCACCGACACCACGACGCTGATTGCGTCTGGCACCGCGATCAAGGGCGATATCGTGTTTTCCGGACGCCTGCACGTCGACGGCAAGATCGAAGGCGCGATTCGCGGCGATGGCCCGCAGGCGATGCTGACCCTGTCCGAGCACGCCGTCGTCACCGGCGAGGTGCAGGCGCCGCATATCGTGGTCAATGGCGCGATCACCGGCGATGTCACGGCCTCCGAGCGCCTGGAACTGGCCAGCAATGCGCGCGTGGAAGGCAATGTCTACTACAAGTTGCTGGAAATGTCGGCCGGTGCGCAGATCAACGGCAAGATGGTGCATCGCGCCGAGCCGCCGAAGCAGCTCCCAAAACCCGAGCAAAAGGCATCGTCCTCTTGAATTCCGCGCGCCGCGGCGCGATCTTGCACGCATGAACGAAACCCCGGACTACCTCTCGCTCGAAACCCCGCTCGTGTTCACCGACGCGGCCGCGCACAAGGTGCGCGAGCTGATCGCGGAAGAGAGCAATCCGAATCTCAACCTGCGTGTGTACATCTCCGGCGGTGGCTGTTCCGGCTTCCAGTACGGATTCACGTTCGACGAGCAGCGCGCCGACGACGACCTCGCCGTGGTCAAGGACGGCGTGACCCTCGTGGTCGATCCGTTGAGCCTGCAATACCTGATGGGCGCGGAAGTCGATTACATCGAGAGTTTGCACGGCGCGCAGTTCGTGATCCGCAACCCGAACGCGAAGACGACGTGCGGGTGTGGGTCATCATTCGCCGTGTGAGCGTCGCCGCATGATGTCCAGCGCGCGCAGCCGTGGGAACGCTTTTGCGGCGCTGGAACTCGACCGCGCCAGCGATCTTCGCGAAAACCAGAGCTGGCTTGCCGAACACGCGCATTCGGCGCAGGCGCGCTTCCTCCTGCTCGATGCGGAGGGCCGTGCGCTGCTGTCGGCCGATCGCCGGCAGTTGTTCGCCGTCGATCGCGATGGCCGTGAACGCCTGGCGTCCGGCGCGGCGAGTTTTCTCGGGCGTGCGGGGGCGTCGGATCATTTCGCGCTGGCGCTGGATGCCGACACGGCAGCGCGCGCCGCCGCGCAAACCGGCGGCGTGTTCGCCGACCTGCGCAGCGCCGGCGCCAGCCTGCCGGCTTTCGACGCCGGCCTGTTCGCCTATGCGCGCGGCCTCGCGCACTGGCAGCAGCGCACCCGCTTCTGCCCGGCCTGCGCCGCGCCGCTGCGCCTGGAAGCCGGCGGCCATCGTGCCCGGTGCACGAATCCACAATGCGGCATCGAACAATTCCCGCGCACCGATCCGGCGGTCATCATGATCGTCAGCGATGGCACGCGCTGCCTGCTCGGGCGCGGGCCGCAGTGGCCGGAGCGGCGCTTTTCCACATTGGCCGGTTTCGTCGAGCCGGGCGAGACGCTGGAAGACGCGGTGCGCCGCGAAGTGTTCGAGGAAGCCGGCGTGCGCGTGGGCGAATGCGACTACCATTCCTCGCAGCCGTGGCCGTTCCCGGCCTCGATCATGCTCGGTTTCACCGCGCAGGCCGAGGATGCGACGATCACGCTGGGATCCGAACTCGCCGAAGCGCGCTGGTTCGGCGCGGATGAACTCGTCGATGGAATCCGCAGTGGCGCACTCGGCATCTCCTCGCCGCTGTCGGTATCGTACAAATTGATCGAGCACTGGCTGCGCGAAGGCGCCGCGATCGAGTTGGCGGATGTCGTTGCGTCGTCCGCGCAGACGAAAGGGTAGAATCCACGCATGGCGATCAAACTCGTTGCGATCCTGCTGATTCTGTTCGTCGCCCATGTGCTGCCGGACCTGGCGCGACTGCGCGATTATTCGTGGTGGCGCGCATGGCTGAGCTGGCTCGGGCCGCCCGCTCCCGGCGTGGCGCTGGCGATCGGCGTTGGCTTGCCGGTGCTGGCCTGCTTGCTCGTGCAGGCGGGTTTGCGCACGTCGTGGTTCGGCCTGGTCGGATTCGTGTTCGCCGTCCTCGTGCTCTATTACTGCTGGGGTCCACGCGATCTGGAGCGCGACGTCGAAGCGATCGACAAGGCGCCGGACAGTGCGGCGCGCCTCGTTGCCGCGCAGGCACTGCGCCGTGATGGCGACAATTCCGAGTTGCCGTTCGCCGCGGAAAACCTGGTTGCGGCGACGTTCGCTGCAGCGCTCACGCGCTGGTTCGGCGTGCTGTTCTGGTTCGCCCTGCTCGGCCCCTGCGGGGCGCTTTTGTATCGCCTTGCGCAACTTTTGGCCGCTGCGCCCGTCACGGACGAATCCGCGCTGGCGCGCAAGTTCGCCGCACTGCTCGACTGGCTGCCCGCGCACCTGATGGCGCTGGCACTGGCGCTGGCCTCGAATTTCGATGCGGTTTTCAGCGCCTGGCGCGACTACCACCGCGCGCATCCCCGCGGTTACGCGAACCTCGACCTTGGGTTTCTCGACGCGATCGGCCGCGCCAGCGTCGTCGCCGACGTTGCCGCCGACGGCCAGGCCGACGCGCAAAGCCCGCTGGTCGCGCTCGACGATGCCATGGTGCTGGTGCGCCGTGTGCTCGTCATCTG
>JAICYA010000292.1 GCA_025934455.1 Rudaea sp. | reverse complement strand
ACCATACGGTTGCGGTGGATGCCAACAGCGGGCAACAGGTCTGGAAAACCACGCTGGGCGATATCAATACCGGCGAGTCGATCACGATGGCGCCGATCGTCGCGAAAGACGTGGTGCTGGTGGGCAATAGCGGCGGCGAATTTGGCGTACGAGGGTGGCTGACCGGATTGGACGCCAATACCGGGCAGATCAAGTGGCGGGCCTATGGCGCGGGGCCGGATAAAGACGTTCTGATCGGGGCGAACTTCAAGCCCTTCTATAAAAAAGATCAGGGCAAAGATTTGGGCACGAAGACGTGGCCCGGCGATGCCTGGAAAATCGGCGGCGCAACCGCCTGGAGCTGGATTTCATACGATCCGCAGCTCGATCTGTTTTATTACGGAACATCGAACCCGGGCCCGTGGAATCCGGAGCAGCGGCCTGGCGACAACAAATGGAGTTCCACCCTGTTCGCGCGCCGTCCGGAAACAGGCGAAGCGATCTGGGCGTACCAACTCAGTCCCCATGATCTGCACGACTACGATGCCATCAATGAAAACATCCTGCTGGATTTGAACATCGGGGGTACAACGCGCAAGGTACTGGCGCACCCGGACCGCAACGGTTACATGTACATCATTGACCGAGCTACTGGGGAGGTGATCTCGGCCCAGACATTCGGATATGTGAACACCAGCTTCGGAGTGGATACCAAAACCGGCGAGATCAAGTGGAATCCGGATAAACACACGGGCTTCAATACCGTGCGAGACGCTTGCCCGGCGCCTCCGGGAGTGAAAGACTGGACGCCTTCGGCTTACTCACCCAAGACGGGCCTGATTTACATTCCGCATAACAATCTGTGCTACGAAAGCCAGGCGCTCCAGGCCAATTACATCTCCGGTACCCCGTATGTCGGGATGAACGTTCGCATGTATGCGGGGCCGGGCGGCAATCGGGGCATCTTTTCAGCCTGGGACCCGGTCCAGGCCAAGACGGTATGGTCGATCAACGAAAGGTTTCCGGTTTGGAGCGGCGCGTTAGCAACAGCGGGAGATGTTGTCTTTTACGGAACTATGGACGGCTGGTTTAAGGCTGTCGATGCACACCACGGAAATGTGTTGTGGCAGTTCAAAGCCGGTTCCGGCATCATCGGCCAGCCCGTAACTTACAAAGGACCTGACGGTAAGCAGTATGTGGCGGTGCTATCGGGAGTTGGTGGATGGTCCGGCGCCGTGGTTGCCGGGGGCCTAAATACGGTCGATGGGACGGCGGCGCTCGGTTTCGTGAACGCGATGACCGATTTGGGAAAGTATACGACCAAAGGCGGAATGCTTTATGTCTTTGAGCTTCCTTAGTGTGGCGACCGCATTCGCGCTTACGGGCTGTGCGTTAGCAGCGCCGCTGCGTGTGTGCGCGGACCCAAACAATCTGCCTTTCTCAAATACTCAACAGCAAGGCTTCGAGAACAAAATTGCCGAAGTAGTCGCGGCCAGCATGAACACGACCGTCGAATATACCTGGTGGCCGCAGCGCAAATCATTTGCGAAGAAGTCGCTGGATGCGGGTGCATGCGAGGTAATACTCGGAGTGGCCGCGTCTATGCCGGACGTGCTCACGACAAAGCCTTACTACCGGTCCACTTACGTTTTCGTCACGCGGCGCGATCGGGATCTGCAGATCGCATCGCTGTTGGATCCGCGGCTACACGACCTGCGCATTGGCGTGCACGTCGTGGGTGACGATCTTGCGCCTCCATCATTTGCTCTTGCGCGTGAAGGGATGACGCAAAACGTTATCGGATTCAGCCTGCTCGGCCCGGCGGGCGAAGCGAATCCGGCGCGCAAGTTAGTGGACGCCGTCGCGGCCGGTTCAATTGACGTCGCGATTGTATGGGGCCCGTTTGCCGGATACTTCGAGCGCTTTGAGCCGCAGCCGCTACAGATAACTCCCGTGCAGCCGGCCGCATTTATGGGCGTGCCGTTCGTGTACGGCATCGCCGCAGCCGTCAAGACCGGGAATGAGCAGTTGAAAGCGCGGCTTGATTCCGTTCTCCAAGCCGACGCGAACGAGATTGATCGAATTCTGGACGAATATGGTGTGCCCCAAGCCGGTAAACCGGAGTAGCAGCGCTATGCGATGGCATGTATGGGCGGTGTGCGCGGCGGCCCTGGCGCTTGCTGGCTGCCAACGCGAGAAACGCGATATCCGGCCCTCCCCGCCGGGCCTTGCCATTTACGGCGATGCAGCGCGTGAGGGGTCCCTGCGGCCCGGCGGCCCGGTCAAGCCGCAGCCCGTGGTCAACAATCCTTTCAACGGCAGCAGCTACGATATCTCCGAAGGCCAGCGGCTCTTCAATTGGTACAACTGCTCCGGCTGCCATTCGAATGGCGGCGGCGGGATTGGTCCGCCGTTGATCAAGAAGCAATGGATTTACGGCGGCGAGCCCGAGAACATCTTTGCCACTATCGTGGAGGGCCGCCCCAACGGGATGCCGTCGTGGGGTGGCCGGATTCCTACCTACCAGATTTGGCAGATCGTCGCGTATGTCCGATCGATGAACGGCGAGCAGCCCACATCGGCAACGCCCGCCCGGCTGGATAGCATCGAGACGAATCCGCAAAACACCGTAAACCGCGTGCCGGGGCAGACGAAATGAAGCCGGTTCTTCCAGCGGCGGTGGCCGTCTTGCTTCCGGTGCTCGCGGCAGCGCAGCAGCAATCAGGCCTGAATCCCGCTGGTCCGCAGTCGAACCAAATTGCCGGTTTGATGTGGGCCTTCTTCTGGCTGTTAGGAATCATCTTCATCATCGTCATGGTCGTGATGCTGCTGACCTTGACGCGGCGCCGCGCCGCCGCCGAAGTGACCGCCGTCGAAACGCTTCACAAGCCGCCGGCCGAAACGGAAGTTCGCACGAATCGCATCGTTACCGGCGCGACCATTTTGACGATAGCGATTCTGTTCGTGTTGATTGTCGCGAGCGTCAGCACGGGCAAGTCGATTGCGAACCTTAGCCAAAGAAAGAATGGACTTACAATCCAGGTCACCGGGAATCAATGGTGGTGGCAGATTCAGTATGTCCAAAAGGATGTAAGCCGCACACTCGTAACTGCAAACGAGATGCACATCCCGGTTGGCCGTCCAGTTCACATTCTTGGGCAATCGCAGGACGTGATTCACAGCTTCTGGGTTCCGAACCTGCACGGCAAGCGCGACCTGATTCCCTCACACACAACGGAAGAGTGGATTGAAGCGGACAAGCCCGGGGCTTATCGCGGACAGTGCGCCGAATTCTGCGGTCTTCAGCACGCGCACATGATT
>JAICYA010000443.1 GCA_025934455.1 Rudaea sp. | reverse complement strand
TGCCGATCGACTCGGAAACGGCAAGCGCAACGACAGCGAGCCGGTTGTCCTTCGCGAAGAGGCTCTTGGGCGCGGCATCCATCTTGTTTCGACGCAAGGCCGAACACGTCTTCGCTTTCAAGCAATTTTCGGCAGTAACGGCGGCAGCAACGTGACCTTTACGATGTGCGATGCGCGCGGTGCTCGCATGGCAACATCCTGGGTGCTTTCCAACGATGGGCATCTGCACGCCGCAGCAGCCAAACCGGGCAATATTACCGCGGCATGCGTCGGCTAGTCCGTTACTACGACGCGCAGTTCCTTGGGCAGGGCAAACGTCATGTTTTCGGGGTCGCCCGCCAGCGAATTCACGCTGTTCGCGCCCCACTCGCGCAAGCGCGCGACCACGCCTTGCACCAGGCTTTCCGGCGCGGACGCACCGGCGGTGACGCCGATCCGATTGCGATCGTCCAGCCATTCGCGGCGGATGTCCTGCGCACCATCGATCAGATAGGCGTCCACGCCCTGCTTCTGCGCCAGCTCGCGCAGGCGGTTGGAGTTGGAACTGTTCGGCGAACCGACCACCAGCACCAAATCGCAAACTTCCGCGAGCTTGCGCACAGCGTCCTGCCGGTTCTGCGTGGCGTAGCAGATGTCGTCGTGGCGCGGGCCCTGTATGGCGGGAAACTTCGCGCGCAGTGCAGCGATCACGGCCTTGGTGTCGTCGATCGACAAGGTCGTCTGCGTCGAATAGGCGATATTGTCCGGATGCCTGGGCTCGAGTCTTGCCACGTCCGCTGGCGTTTCGACGAGATGGATTTCGCCGTCGGTCTGGGCGCAATTCCACTGCCCGAGCGTGCCCTCAACCTCCGGATGACCGGCGTGGCCAATCAGCACCACGTCCCTGCCCGCCTTGGCGTGGCGCGCGACTTCGATATGCACCTTGGTCACCAGCGGACAGGTGGCGTCGAATACGCGCAGATGCCGCGCGGCGGCCTGCGCGCGCACCGCCTGCGAAACGCCATGCGCGGAGAAGACAACCGTCGCCCCATCCGGCACTTCGTCGAGTTCGTCGACGAACACGGCACCACGCTCGCGCAGTCCATCGACCACGAAGCGGTTGTGCACGACTTCGTGGCGCACGTAGATCGGCGCACCGAAGGTTTCCAGCGCGCGCTCGACGATTTCGATGGCGCGATCCACGCCGGCGCAGAAACCACGCGGGTTGGCGAGCAGGATTTGCATGCCGGCCATTTTACTTCACCGCCTCACCGCGGGCGAACAAGCCAAAAATCACCAGCAGCACCGCGCCGACGCTGATTGCCGAATCGGCCACGTTGAACGCCGGGAACGGCCAGGCGCCGATGTAGACCTGGATGAAATCCGTCACCTGTCCCACGCGCAGGCGGTCGATCAGATTGCCAAGCGCGCCGCCGATCACCAGTGCCAACGGCAAGGCCGTGCGCCAGTCGCGCTGCGGCGTCTGCGCGAGCCAGCGTACGAGCACTGCGCTCACGCCGATCGCGATGAGCGAGAACAGCCAGCGCGACCATTGCGGGTGCTCGGCGAGGAAACTGAAGGCGGCGCCGGTGTTGAACGCCAGCGTCCAGTTGAAGAATCCCGGGATCACCGGATGCGGCACGTAGGGCGTGAGCGTGTGCAGCACGATGGCTTTGGTCGCCTGGTCCAGTGCGATCACGAACACGGCGAGCCAGAGCCAGGCAAACGCATTCCGCTGCGACAGAGAATTTCCGGCCATCAGAAGAAGCGCCTGTCTTCGCCACGGTTGCCGGGCAGGTTGTCGACGCAGCGCCCGCAGATTTCCGGAGGCTCGGGATGCGAACCAACATCGGGTCGATGGTGCCAGCAGCGGATGCA
>JAICYA010000494.1 GCA_025934455.1 Rudaea sp. | reverse complement strand
TGCCCGTCGATCAGCATGTAGCGCAGCGAGAACGGCTGCGCCATGCGCACGATCGAGTCGTAGACCGCGGTGTCGCCGTGCGGATGGTATTTACCGATGACATCGCCGACCACGCGCGCGGATTTCTTGTACGGCTTGTTCCAGGCGTTGCCCAGCTCGTTCATCGCGAACAACACGCGCCGGTGCACCGGCTTGAGCCCGTCGCGTACGTCCGGGAGCGCGCGTCCCACGATCACGCTCATCGCGTAATCGAGGTAGCTCTGGCGCATCTCGTCCTCGATATTGACGCGAATGATCTCGCTGGCAAGCTCAGCCATTGATGCTTTTCCTGTGCTTTTTCCCGGACGAAATGCCTGCCGCCGCAACGCGCGCAAGCGATGCAAATGAGACGCGCAAGTGTACCACGTCCGCCCGTTTCGCAGGCCGGAAAAACCCAGCAAATATGCGGATTACGCGGCCTTTTTGGACGATGCGCCGGGCACGTCCACGGCCGTGTCGCGCTCGCGCGGAAACGCCCATTGGCGGGCGCCGGTGAAGTTGATCAGCGAGCCCGGCAGCGAGCCCGCGGCCACGGCGATCGAAGGCCACGCGTGCACGAATGAAGAGTAGAAAACCACCAGCGCGTAGGTCGCATAATTCAACGCAAACCCGAACGACATCGCGGTCATGTAGCGAGTCCATTCGCCGAACAGGCTGTGGCCGCCACGATCCGGGAAGGTATAGCGGCGATTGAACAGCCAGGTGGACGTGGCCGCGCACAGGAACGAAAACAATCGCGCGACGTACGGGTTCGCATCCGCCTTGCTGACCAGCAGTTGCACAATGCCGGCATCCACCACGAAGCCGATCGCGCCGCCGACGCCGAACCAGAAAAGCTGCTTGGGGATGCGCCGCCAGGTCAGCATGTGCCCTCCCCGAACATCCGCCGCATCGAGTCAATATCGGGTTTCTCGATCACGCCGCGCTCGGTCACGATGGCATCGATCAGCGCCGCGGGCGTAACGTCGAACACCGGATTCCACGCATTCGCACCTTCGACCACGGTACGCGAACCGGCGTGCGAAAGCAGTTCAGCCGGATCACGTAGTTCGATCTCGACGGCATCGCCCGTGGGCATCTCCATGTCCACCGTCGAGGACGGCGCGACCACCATGAATTTCGCACCATGATACTTCGCCGAAATCGCGAGCTGGTAGGTGCCGATCTTGTTTGCCGTGTCGCCATTCGCGGCGATGCGGTCGGCGCCGACGATCACCCATTGCAGCTTGTGTTCGCGCATCAGGTGCGCGGCGGCGGAATCGGCAATCAGCGTGGCCGGAATATGATCGTGCGTGAGCTCCCACATGGTCAGCCGCGCACCCTGCAGCCACGGCCGCGTTTCGCCGGCATACACGCGCCCGATGCGCCCGGCTTCCACGCCCGCGCGAATCACGCCCAGCGCGGTGCCAAAACCTGCGGTGGCGAGCGAACCGGTGTTGCAATGGGTCAGCACCGCACTGCCCGGTTCGATCAGGGCCGCGCCCAGTTCGCCCATGCGCCGGTTCGAGGCGA
>JAICYA010000374.1 GCA_025934455.1 Rudaea sp. | reverse complement strand
GGGATTTCGATCTGGCAGGGGCCGCACCAGGTGGCCCAGAAATTGAGCAGCACGACTTTGCCCTTGAGGCTCGCCAAAGTGACTTTCGCTCCGCTGGAGTCCAGCAGAGTGAAGTTCGCGGCGGGCTTGCGATCGTGATTTCCGGTCGGTACGAGCTTAGATACGGTGATGGTGTTGTCTTTCAAGTCGCCGGTGAGCTGCACTGTATAGCCGGCATTGGCTTTGAGCGCGGGCAGGTCCTGATTCGCAATTTTGAAGACCTTTCCATCGTTTACGAAAACGAATTGGGCGCCGTCCCCGACGCAGGCCAGAGTGCAACTGTGGCTATTCAAGCTCGGATGTACTTGCGTCACCTTCTGATGGCTGAGGGTGCACGTGCTGTCGCTAATCTCGCCTTTCCAGGTCATGGAGGCGGCGGACGCGAAGCCGGCGAGGCTCGCCAGCAGGCTCAGCGTGTACACAGTTCTCAATACTGATTTCATGCTTGCTCTCACTTTACACCCATCTCATGATTGGTACGCCGCGGCATCAATACAGCATGAACGAATAGAGCGTATCGCCGGCGCCCACCAGCACGTATTGATGCCCATCGAGCGCGTAGGTTTCGGGCGCGTTCGAGACAACGCTGCCCAGGTAAGCGTGCCAGAGCGGCTTTCCGTTCCCGGCATCGTAGGCGACAATATTGCCCGCGACGTCGCCCGCGAAGAGCAGGCGGCCGGCGGTGGTGAGCATTCCGGCGCCGAGTCCGCCGCCCAAGGTCGGGTAAGTGTGCTTCCAGACGGTCTTGCCGGTTTTATAGTCGATGGCCGAGATGTAGCTGTGAATGGTGCCGAGCGCCAGCTCTTCTTTTCCGCCGAGTCCCATCGCGCCGCGCGGATCGGTTTCGGTGAGATAGTACATGGCGTAGCTGTCCTGGGTGGGAACGTACATCAGCCCGGTATCAGGACTGTAAGCGGGGGGCGGCCAGTTGGTCACGCCTTGATTGGCGGGCGAGACCAGGGCGCCACCGGCATCGAAATCCTTGGCGGGGTCGCGCACCGGCTGGCCCTTGGCATTGATGCCCTTGGCCCAATTTGCGGATTCACCAAACTTCGCGGTCACCAGATGTTCGCCGGTGAGACGATCGAGCGTAAAGTAGTAACCGTTGCGGCTGGCCTGCAGAACCAGTTTGCGCGGGCGGCCGTTGAACTCGCCATCGACCAGCACCGGAGTCTGCGCCGAATCCCAATCGTGAGTATCGTGCGGCGATGTCTGGTAGTACCAGGCGATCTTTCCGGTTTCGACGTTGATGGCGACGACGGAACACGTATATAAGTTGTCGCCGTTGCCGCGGGTGCCGGTGGTGTAGGCAGGCGACGGATTGCCGGTGCCCACGATGTAGAGATGCGTGTCGGGATCGTAAGAGCCCGGGACCCACATGTTGCCGCCGCCATGCCGCGCGGCATCGAGATTCGCCCAAGTCTCAAGGCCGGGGTCGCCCTTCTTCATTGGCACCGGGTAAAACTTCCACTGCACGTCGCCGGTTTCGGGATCGAAGGATTGCAGATATCCAGGCTCGTCGAGGTCGTTGCCGGTGCCGACGAGGATATGATTGCCGACGACGATCGGCGCGGGCGTGGAGAAATATTCCAAGGCGAAATCGGCAATATCTTTATGCCAGACTTCCTTGCCGGTCTTGGCGTCCAGGCAAAGCAGAACGTCGTCGGGCGTTTCCATATACAGCCGGTTGTGCCACATACCAAGGCCGCGATTACCGATGTGGGTGCCGCCGCGCGTTTTCCAAACGTAGTGCCAGATTTCGTGGCCGTCGCGGGCATCTATGGCCCACGCGTTGTCGGGAGTGGAGGCGTAAATGATGCCGTCGACCTGCAGCGGGGAACCTTTAATATTCGCCAGCGCGTTGGCTTCCAGCGTCCCGATGCCGCCTACGATGAGATTCGGACCGGGCCGGCGGCCTTGTGTTCCACCGAGCAACTTGCTGCTCCAAGCCAGGGTCAGATTCTTGACCGTGGTTTGATTGAGCTGCGTCAGGCTGCTGTAGCGCCTGCCGGTATAGTCGCCGCCATAAGTGGCCCAATCGCCGGTGGTGCCGAGTTTCTTGAGCAACTCGGTGGGGTCGAGTTGCTGCGCGGCCAACACTGCAGGCAGCAGCGCGGGCAGCAGGAGGATGGAAAGCTTGGCTGTGAGGTTCAAGATTCGTTTCATTTGATGGTCACCAGATACGCAGTCACGTCGTGGATGTTTTTATCGGTATAAACCGGCAGCAGGTCCTTATGCGGTTTCAGGGGATCGTGGACTTCAACCTTGGGCGTATCGCCCTCGCGCCGGAAGGATCGCGTGGCGCCGTCGGGCTGCGTCAGAGTGACGATGAAATCGTCGATGCGGCCCAGGTCGCCTTCCATCTTCTCGCCACTTGGCAGCGTAACCGTAACGGTTACCGGCGGCACTTTGCTGCCGGCGGAGGCGATCTGCATGCCCCCACCGCC
>JAICYA010000100.1 GCA_025934455.1 Rudaea sp. | reverse complement strand
CGCTACGGCATCACCTGGGGACCGATCGGTGCGGCGATCGCCTGCTTCACCGAGACGACCGAATACGCGAAGAACCGTATCCTGTTCAAGCGTCCGCTCGCGGCCAATCAGGCGGTGCAGCTCAAGCTCGCCGACATGGCGCGCCGGATCACGCTGGCACAACTGCTCTCGCTCCAGCTTGGCCGCCTCAAGGACGCCGGCACCATGCAGCCGACGCAGGTGTCGCTGGCCAAATGGAACAACTGCCGCATGGCCATCGACATCGCGCGCGAATGCCGCGACATCCTCGGCGGCGCCGGCATCACGACCGAGCACAGTCCGATCCGTCACGCGCTCAACCTCGAATCCGTCATCACCTACGAAGGCACCGAAACCGTGCATCAGCTCGTGGTCGGTCGCGAGGTGACGGGAATCAATGCGTTCTGACCGTCCCAACATGGATCAGCCACGCATCGAAACCGAGCGCCTGATCCTGCGCCTGCCGCGCATCGAGGATTTCGACGGCTACGTCGAATTGCATGCCGACGAGGAAGCCGCGCGCCATATCGGTGGCGCGCTGCCGCGTGCGGCGGCCTGGCGCAAATTCCTGCAGATGCCCGGCGCGTGGATGGTGCAGGGCTTCGGCATGTTCTCGGTCTGCGACAAGACGAGTGGCGAATGGCTGGGTCAGGCCGGGCCATGGTTTCCGGAAGGTTGGCCCGGTACCGAAGTCGGCTGGGCATTCCGGCGCAGCGCCTGGGGCAAGGGTTATGCACACGAGGCCGCCGTCGCGACCATCGACTGGGCGTTTGCCAATCTTGGCTGGACCGAAGTGATCCATTCGATCAGTCCGGAAAACACGCCTTCGCAGGCGCTGGCTCGGCGGCTCGGTTCGCGCCTGCTGCGCCAGTCGCCGTTGCCGGAACCCTACGCCGATCACATCGTCGACGTCTGGGGCCAGTCGCGCGAGGAATGGCTCGCGCGAAAGTCCCGATAACCACCATCACCCCATCCCTCTCCCGCCAGCGGGAGAGGGGGAGAAGAAGATGAACGCAGTCGCCAATTCCATTCCCGCCCGCCACAAAAGCCTCAATCGCGCCGAAGTGTGCGATCAGAACTTTATCGAGTCCGTGCAGGGCTGGTCCGGCCCTGTTACGCAGGCGCCACCTGCCGATGCACCCGTGTTGACGGGCAGCCTGTGCAGCGTGCGCGATTTCGTGGAATTGTTCGATTCGCAGTTGATTTCGCGGCATCTGGATTTGATGGCGCGCGTGCTGCGCGTGCAAAACAAGGTGTTCTACACCATCGGCTCGTCAGGTCACGAAGGCAACGCCATGATCGCGCGCCTGACCCGGCACACCGATCCGGCGTTCCTGCATTACCGCAGCGGCGCGTTCATGGCCGAGCGCTTCCGCAAGCTGCCCGGCTCTGATGGAAAGCGAATGGATCCAATCATGGATTCGGCGCTGTCCTTCGCCGCGAGCAAGGATGACCCGGCCTCGGGCGGTCGGCACAAGGTGTGGGGCAGCAAGCCGTTGTGGGTGTTGCCACAAACCTCCACCATCGCCTCGCACCTGCCCAAGGCGTTCGGCACGGCGGTGGCGATCGAGCAGGCGCGGCGCATCGGCCACAGGCTGCCGATTCCGGACGATTCCATCGCGATCTGCTCGTTCGGCGACGCGTCCAGCAATCACGCGACCGCTCAGACTGCGTTCAATGCCGCAGGCTGGACGGCCTACCAGAAACTGCCGGCGCCCGTGCTGTTCGTGTGCGAGGACAACGGCATCGGCATCTCGGTGAAGACGCCGAACGACTGGGTCGCGAACAATTTCCGCGACCGCAAGGACCTGGATTATTTCTACGCCGACGGCCTCGATCTGGCGGCGGGTTACGAAGGCGTGGCCCGCGCGATCCACCACTGTCGCACGACGCGGCGGCCGACCTTCCTGCACCTGCGCACCACGCGCATCATGGGCCACGCCGGCACCGATTTCGAGATCGAATGGCGCAGCGTCGAGGAATTGATGGCGGTCGAGGCGACCGATCCGCTGCTGCGCTCGGCGGCAATCGCGCTTGTTGCCGGCGTATACACGAAGGAACAACTGCTCGCACGCTACGAGGCCATCCGCAAGAAGTGTTTCGCTGCGGCCGAGGAAGCCGACCGTCGGCCCAAGCTGACCGACCTGCACGAGGTCATGGCGCCATTGGCGCCATATCATCCGAACCAGGTCGCGCTTGAAGCCCGGCGCATGGATTGCGCGGAAAAGCGTCTTGCCGTTTTCGGGTCGGCGGAAAAATTGCCGGAAAAATTGCCGCCGCGGCACCTGGCGATCCAGATCAACAACGCCCTGCACGACCTGTTTTGCAAGTATCCCGAGGCCTTGCTGTTCGGCGAGGACGTGGCCCAAAAAGGTGGCGTCTACACGGTCACGAAGGGCCTGCACAAGGCGTTCAAGGGCGCGCGCGTGTTCAACACCCTGCTCGACGAGACCATCATTCTTGGACTTGCGCAGGGCTTCGCGAACTTGGGCATGTTGCCGGTTCCCGAAATCCAGTATCTGGCCTACTTCCACAACGCCTGCGACCAGATCCGTGGCGAGGCGGCGTCGCTGCAATTCTTCAGCAACGGCCAATACCGTAACCCGATGGTGATGCGCATCGCCTCGCTCGGTTACCAGCGTGGCTTCGGCGGGCATTTCCACAACGACAATTCGGTGACGGCGCTGCGCGACATCCCGGGTCTCGTGGTCGGTTGTCCCTCGCGCGGCGACGATGCGGCGATGATGCTGCGCACGCTGATGGCGTTGGCCAAGGTCGATGGCCGCGTCTGCGCCTTCCTCGAACCCATTGCGCTGTACATGGCCAAGGATTTGTACGCCGCCGGCGACGGACAATGGCAATTTGCCTATCCCGCGCCGGACCAAGCCCTGACCTTGGGCGAGGAGCGCGTCTACGCGCCGGCGGCCAAGGACCTGGTGATCTTCACCTTCGGCAATGGCGTGCCGATGAGCCTGCGCGCGGCGCGTGAAATCGAGGCCAGGAAAGGCTGGAAGGTGCGCGTCATTGACCTGCGCTGGCTGCTGCCGCTCAACGAAGCGGCGATAGCGCGCCACGCCGGCGAATGCGCGCGCATCCTCGTGGTCGACGAAGGCCGGCGTTCGGCTGGCGTGGGCGAGGGCATCATCACTGCCATCGTCGAGGCAGGACATGGCGCCAAACCGCTTCGTCGCGTGGTCGGCGCGGACACCTACACGCCGTTGGCGGGCGCCGCGCTGCTGGTTTTGCCGGGCGATGCGGACATCGTCGCCGCCGCCGAAACACTGGCGTGACGCATTGCTTCGCGGGGGCTTTGAGCCGGTCGCCGGAATAGCCTAAACTTGGGTCGCGATGAGCCAAAGCCACCCCCTCACCATACTCTTTGCCGACGTCAGCGGCAGCACCAAGCTGTTCGAGACGCGTGGCGATCTCGAGGCGCGGCGCCTCGTCGCGGCGATCCTGGGTGCGTTGTCGGAAGTCACCGCGCGTCACGGCGGGCGCGTGATCAAGACCATCGGCGACGAGATCATGTGCACCTATCCCGGCCCGATGCAGGGCCTGCTGTGCGCCGTGGACATGCAAAAGCGCATCGCCCACGACGTCAATTTCGCCAAAGACAAGCTCGCGATCCGCATCGGCCTGCACCACGGCGAAACCCTGGTCGAGGACAACGACGTCTACGGCGACGCGGTGAACACCGCTGCGCGTATGGCCTCGCTGGCCAAGCGCGAGCAGATCATCACCACGGCGAGCACGGTCGCCATGCTGACCAATGTCGGCATGCTGCACACGCGCGCGGTCGGGCAGGCGCGCGTGGCCGGCAAGCAGCACCCGATCGACATCGTCGACGTGCAGTGGCAGGAAGACACCTCGAACGTGACCATGGTGCAGCGCGCAATCAGTCTGGATGCTTCCGGCCAGCCTGCGGCGGCCAAGCTGCTGCTGCGCTACCGTGGCCAGGTGCTGGAACTGGACGCGCTATCGCCCCCGTTCACGCTGGGCCGCGACGCGGCGAGCAGCCTGTGCGTGGATGCCGAATGGGTATCGCGCAACCACGCCATGATCGAATACAAGCGCGGCTATTTCATGATTTCAGACCGCTCGACCAACGGCACCTGGGTCAAGTTGGGCGACGACGACGAGTTGCGCCTGCACCGCGACGAGGTGCACCTGCGCAAGACTGGCTCGATCAGCCTGGGCCAAACTGTCGGGCTCAATCCCGATCACGTCGTCTATTTCCAGTGCGGGGAATAAGCAATCCTGCCCATCGGCCGGATTGCATGGATCGCAGCTTCAGTGCTTCTTGGGCGCCGGACCCTGCACCACCTGGACCAGGTTTTTCGGCTTCAGGTATTTCTTGCAGGCGTCCTGAACCTGTTCTGCGGTGAGGTCGAGGTAGTACTTGGCCGCGACCATCGGTTGGTCCAGCGGCTCGCCATGCCAGCTCCATGAGAGCAGCGAGCGGGCGATGCCGTCGACGCTGGAAACCCCCAGCGGAATCGAGCGGATCTGGAATTGGCGTGCGTTGGTCAGTTCGTCGGCCTTGATCGGCGTGTCCTGCAGCGCCTTGATATTTGCCGAAACCAGCGCGTCGACCGGCGCCACCTTGTCCGGATCGCTGCCGTAGTAGACGTAGAACACCGAGCGTGAGCGGTCGATGTTCATGCCCGAACTCGCACCGTAGGCATAGCCGTGCTTGACGCGGATATCCGCCATCAGGCGCGAGGCGAAACCGTTGCCGCCGAGTACGTCGTTGGCCAGCTTCAGGGCGTAACGGTCAGGGTTGGCCAGATTGACGTCGAGCATGTGGCCCATCAGCACTTGATCCTGCGAGGCATACGCGTTCGGCACCACCGTGTAGCCGGCGGGATTGAGCGGTACGGGTTTGGGAATCACATCGGGCTTCGGCCCGCTCGCCTTCCAGCCGCCGAAATATTTCTCGACCGCGGCCCTAGCCGTGTCTGGCGCGATGTCGCCGACGATCGCGATCGTGGTCAGGTCTGGCCGGTAGGTTTGCGCCAGGTACGCTTTTGCGTCGGCCAGGTTCAACTTGTCGACGCTCGCAGGCGTCGCTTCGCGCAGGCCCGGATCGCCCGCCGGAAGCAAGCCCTTGCTGAGGGCGCGAAACATCTTGTAGCGCGGCGATTGCATTTCGCCGGCGAGCGTACGCGATAGGGTTTTTTGCTGCACGTCGAATGCGGATTGCGGCAATGCCGGATGCAACTCGTTGTCGGCCAGCAATTGCATGCCGCGCTCGAAACCGGCGGTCGGCACGGCAAGCTTGAAATCGTCGCCGGCCGATTCGGTCGCGGCGATTTCATCCAGCGCCTTGTGGAAGGCGGTACGGTCGAGCGTCGTGGTGCCGTAGTCGAACAGCGCCGCGAGCAGGCGGCCGACGCCGTCCTTGCCGGCGGGCTCCTGCAACTTGGCGTCATGGTCGACGTGGCCGACCAGGGTGACCGTCTTGCTCACGGATTCGGGCTGCACGATCAGGGTGATGCCGTTGTCGAGCTTCATCGACACGGGAGCCAGCGTCCAGTGCGGCATTTCGAGCCTGGCCAGCGCCGTGTTCGCCCATTCGGGAAGCGGCACGTCGAGCTTGTCGTCGCTGCCGAATTTCTCGGTGCCGCCGAAGCCCTGGCTGTTCGGCGGGCGCTTGCCGTTCGGGTCTGGCGTCAGCACCACGATGACGCGGCTGTCGGGTTTCAGAAATTCGCGCGCCACCCGGTCGACGTCGGCGGCGCTGACGTCGCGGATCTGCTGTTCGGCCTGATCCGGCGAATCCAGGCCTTGCCAGGCCAGCGCCGACGACCAGGCACTGGCCAGTTCCACGGCGCTGTTTTTCTTGAATTCGGCCTGAGCGAGCTCCGAACGCTTGGCCGCTTCGACCAGATCCGGCGACACGCCGTTCTTGAGCAGATCGGCGACGACGTCATCCAGGTGTTTTTGCGCTTTCGCCGAATCGCCGCCTTTCGGAAAGCCGACTTCGACGATACCGATGCCGCCGTGGCTGAAGGGCTGCACGCCGGCGTCGGCCGAAAGCACCTTGCCCTGCGCGGCGAGCTCGGACAGATTGCTGCGCGGATTGGTCAGCACGTCCATCAATACTTGCGCAGCGGCGTTATCCCTGGATTTCATGCCCGGCATGCGATACATGAACTGCACCGAGCCGGTTGCGTCCGGCGTGGTCTTGGCGATGGTGGACGGCTTGAACGCGGCCAGTTTCACCGATGCGCGCGCGGGCGTGTCGTGGTGCGGAATCGGGCCGAACAGTTCCTTCACCTTGGCCAGCGTCGCCTGCGCGTCGACATCGCCGGCGATCACGAGCAGGGCGTTGTTTGGCACGTACCAGGAATCATAGAAGCCCTGCAGGATCTTGCCGGTGGTCTTGTCGAATGAAGGTCGCGTGCCGAGTGCGTCTTCCGCGTAGCCGGTGCCGGCGTAGAGCGCGCGTTCGGCATCGGTGAAGGCGAGGTAGCCCGGATCGGAAATATCGCGCGAAACTTCCTGTTCGATCGCGCCTTTCTCCAGGCCCCAATCCTTGTCGGACAATTGCGCACCGCGCATGCGCGTGGCCTCGATCTTCAGCAGCAAATCCACATATTGCGCCGGCGCGACGAAGTAATACTGGGTGGCATCGTTGGTGGTGAAGGCGTTGTTCTCGGCGCCCATCTTGCCGGTCATCTCGTTCAATTGCGCGCCGGACAATCCCTTGCTGTCGCGGAACAGCATGTGTTCGAGCGCGTGCGCGGTGCCGGGATAGCCCATCGGCGTCTCGTAGCTGCCGGCCATGTAGGTAATTTGCGTCGTCACCATCGGCGCCAGCGAATCCTTCACGATCACCACGCGCAGGCCGTTGTCCAGGGTCGCGCGCAACACGTTGGATTGCTCCGCCGTGGCGGTTGGGCCCTCGGCGAATACCGGCGCCGTGCTTGCGACGGCAAGGCCGCTAGCCAGCAAGATCGCCAAGGCAAGCAGCCTGATCTTGTTCTTTGAATACATGGATTTATTCCCGTTTATTGAAGCGAAATCTGTTCCGGCGCTGTCAGACGATGCGCG
>JAICYA010000425.1 GCA_025934455.1 Rudaea sp. | reverse complement strand
GACCCGGCGTACAGGCCGACTCCGCTTTGTTGCTCGTCAGCCCGGCGCAGGCCGGGATCCATTTTCCTTTTGCTTGTTCGATGCGCGGGCATTTTCTGCGCGTTCCATCAAGGGCGGTTCCGCTCGGCTGCCGCCGAGCGGGCTACTTTCGTTACGGCGAAAGTAGCCAAAGCCACTGCGCCGGGCATGACGGTTTTAGCGGCATCCGGCCGCTGAAACTACCCTTGGTGCTCGCCGCACGGCGGCCGCGCCGAACTCGCACGTCCCTGTGCTCGAACAGTCGGCGCTTGCTCCGCCGTCCGGCTGCGCGCCGCGGCGTCATGCAAAGGCGCGGGAAAGCCCTGCTCCGTTGCCGGCCGTCCATGGCCTGCTTCATGTGAGCGCGTGGTGTCGCCAGCAAAGGTGATCGGTCTCGAAACTGACTTGCGCCTGAACTTTTTCGACCCCTGAAAGCCTGTCAACCGTGATTGGGCTCTCGTTTGGTGCGAATACCGTTCAATGAAATCTTTTGCATTCAATGACCTTGCGGTTACACCTCAGGTTCAGCTTGAAAATGTGCCCGGATTTCGCCTTTCCCATTGATCTACAACAAATTTTGTTGACAGTCTCAGGTGCTGCGACTAAGGTGGGCTCGCGTGTCAATTTGTGGGAAATGGTGGGAAACCGGATTATGTTCCAGGGCGAAACTGCCATCAGCGTGGATGATAAAGGCCGGTTGGCGATTCCTGCCGCCTACCGCGAGCCCATTGCGCGCGCGTGCAACAACCGTCTGGTCATTACCTACAACCCGTTTGAGCCGGGTTGCCTGTGGGTGTTTCCGCAGCCCGAGTGGGAACGCGTGCGCGACGAGGTTACAGCGCTGTCCAGCGTCAAGCGCGTGCACCGCGACCTGCAGTTGAAATTGGTGGGTGCCGCCGCGCAGGTGGAGCTCGATGGTGCCGCGCGCGTCCTGCTGCCAGCCAGCCAGCGCGCCGCGTCCGGCATCGGCAAGAAAGCGGTGCTGCTCGGCATGGGCAACAAGTTCGAGTTGTGGAGTGAAGACGCGCACCTCGCCAAGATCAACCAGACGATTGGCGAGGAAGAAGTCAGCGAGGAAATGGCGGGACTCAGGTTGTGACGCGCTCCTTCGGCCAGCGGCGGATTGCGCCGGGCCGGGTTTCGCGGATGGGACACGGGCGGCGCACGCGACGTGCGCGGATGTGGCAGGCGGATGGAATGCGGGTGATGACGGGCAGCCACGAGCTCATGCACATCCCGGTGATGCGGGACGCCGCGCTGGCTGGGCTGGCTTTGCGGCCCGACAGTCGTTGCCTTGACGGCACCTTTGGCCGCGGCGGCCATGCGCGCGCGATCCTTGAACGTTTGGGTGACGCTGGCCGCTTGCTGCTGATGGATCGCGATCCCGTGGCGATTGCCTGCGCCGAACGCGAGTTTGGCGCTGATCCGCGGGTGACGATCCGGCACGCGAATTTTGCCGAGATGAGCGAGTGGGATGCCGCGCGCGCCGGCCTCGACGCGGTGCTGCTGGATCTCGGCGTGTCCTCGCCGCAGCTGGACGATGCCGCGCGCGGCTTTTCGTTCCAGACCGACGCGCCGCTCGACATGCGCATGGATCCGACGACCGGCGAAAGCGCGGCCGACTTCCTTGCGCGCGCCGACGTGGGTGAGATCGCCGATGTGTTGTTTCGCTACGGCGAGGAGCGCATGAGCCGGCGCATTGCGCGCGCCATCGTCGCGCGTCGCGCCGAGGCGCCGCTTGCGACGACCCGCGAACTGGCCGACCTGGTCGAACATGTGCTGGGCCGGCCGGAGCGCCACAAGCATCCCGCGACCCGTACGTTCCAGGCGCTGCGTTTGCAGGTCAACGACGAACTGGGTTCGCTGGAGCGCGCGCTGCCGGCGGCCGTGGCCGTGCTGAAGCCGGGCGGCCGGCTCGTGGTCATCAGTTTTCATTCGCTGGAGGATCGCATCGTCAAGCAGTTCATCCGCGGCCCGCAGGCGG
>JAICYA010000103.1 GCA_025934455.1 Rudaea sp. | reverse complement strand
TGCCCGCGCCGGAACAGGAGATCTGGAGCGAGGCGGCGCGCCTGTTTGTGGACTCCGCGGCCTCGCCTGCGAACGCGGAGGTGCAGCAGGCGGCGCGCCGGGTGCTCACGCGGCTCGCCGCGGACGATTTCGCGCAGGTCCGCCACGCGCCGCCACTGCTGTACCACAACGATCCCATGGCAACCGTAAAACGGTTCTATTGGTCGCAGGACTTCGGCTACGCGCTATGGCTGCGGCTATACGAAGCAACCAGCATGAAAAGCGTGGAGCCGCGCCCATCGACACCATGACCTCACCGCAGCATGTCCGCAATCTGGCGCGCACCTTGCGGTACTTCGCGTCCACGCGGACGGTGGAAGTGCTCGCGCTTCAGGCCTCGCCGATTCTCGGCAGCTTCCTCGGCGGTTACAGCGTCGAACGCCACGGTATCGTCCCGCTCGTCTTGTTACTGCTCGGCAGCTGCGCGCTCACGGCGCATATCTTCGTCTTCAACGATTGGGCCGGGTGCGACGGCGACATGCGTGATCCGTTGCGCGCGCCGCTCGTATTCACTCGGCACGGGATCGGCAGGCGCGACGTCGCGTGGCTCGCGGTCGCGCTGCTCATCGCGGCAGCCACCGCTTTCGCGGCCGACGGCGTGCGGACGCTGGGCATCGGTGGCGCGATCGCTGCGCTCGGCTTTCTGTACTCGGCGTCTCCGGTGCTGGGCAAGGGCACGCCCGTTGCAGGATCGCTCGTTCACCTGGTCGGGGGAACCCTGCACTTCCTTCTTGGCTATACCCTGTCGCACGCGTTCGACGCCACGGGAGTCTGGATCGGCCTCTTCTTCGGCCTGGTGTTCGCTGCCGGTCATCTCAACCAGGAGGTGCGCGACTACGATGGCGACCTGCTGAACGGCATACGCACGAACGCCGTGGTGTTCGGCCGCCGGCGCACTTTCCTCGCCAGCCTGTTCGCGTTTTCGGCAGCCTATGCGATGCTCATCGGGCTGGCAGCGCTCGGTTTCCTGCCGCGGCTGTTGCTGTGGAGCCCGCTCGCGTGGCTGCTGCACGTCGCGTGGGCTGCGCAGGCGCTGCGGCGCGGCTTGGACTTCCAGACCGCCGTGTGGATGCAACGGCGCTATCGATGGCTGTTTGCGTTGATCGGCATCGTGATGCTGGCCGGATGACGCTGGCAAGCGCAATCCGCGACACGCCGTGCGAAAACGGGGGAATCATTCAGTGATGAAGCTGTCGGTCGTGATTCCTTGCTACAACGAAGCAAGAACCATCCGTGCGCTTGTCGACGCGGTGCGCATGTCGCCGTGCGCGCCGAAGGAAATCATCATCGTCGACGATTGCTCGCACGACGGAACGCGCGCGATCCTGCAATCGGAAATCGCACCGCTCGTTCAGCAGATTCACTATCACGAGGTCAACCAAGGCAAGGGCGCTGCGCTGCGCACAGGCATCTGCGCCGCGACCGGGGACATCGTTATCATCCAGGACGCCGACCTCGAATACGATCCGAACGACTATCCCGCGTTGGTGGAACCCATACTGAGCGATCGCGCCGATGTCGTGTTCGGCTCGCGTTTCAGCGACGCGCGGCAACCGCGCATGCCATTTCGACAACGGCTCGGCAACAAGGTGCTCACGCTCCTGTCGAACTTGTTCACGCGCCTGCATCTGACGGACATGGAAACCTGCTACAAGGCGTTCCGCCGCGAAGTCATCCAGGCGATCCGGATCGAGGAGAACCGTTTCGGCTTTGAGCCGGAGGTTACCGCCAAAGTCGCCAGAATCGGGTGCCGCGTCCACGAAGTCAGCATCTCTTACTCCGGTCGCAGCTATGCGGAGGGCAAGAAAATCGGCTGGAGGGACGCTGTTCGCGCGATTTACTGCATCGTGAAATACAGCCCGTCGATTCGCGAACGATTGCGCATTATTTGATTTCGCCGGCACACCGCTGCATGTCCGCCGCAACCATCATTCTTACCAATTCCTCAAATTGCACTTTCGGGCGCCAACCAAGCAGTCTCCCGGCTTTGTCCGCTTTGCCTTGCAACGTGAACAATTCGGCTGGGCGCTTGAATCGCGGATCAATCTTGACGTATTTCCCCCAATCACTGATTCCAACACAACTGAACGCCACATCCAGGAAGTCCCGAACCGAATGCGTCTCGCCGGTTGCAACGACGTAGTCGTCTGATTTCTCCTGCTGGAGCATCAGCCACATTGCCTCGACGTAATCTCCAGCGAATCCCCAGTCGCGCTTGCTGTCGATATTTGCCAGCCTGATTTCGTCGCAAAGTCCCAGCTTGATGCGAGCCACGCCGTCCGATATTTTCCGCGTGACGAATTCGATTCCGCGAATCGGAGATTCGTGGTTGAAAAGGATGCCATTCGCACAGTACATGCCATAGCTTTCTCGAAAATTGATGGTCATCCAGTACGCGTACAGCTTGGCAATGGCGTAGGGGCTACGCGGATGGAACGGCATTTCCTCCGTTTGTATGCCCTCGTCGTGATTGTTGCCATACATCTCACTGGTCGAGGCCTGGTAGAATTTCGTGGTTGGAGAATTGGACTTGATTGCATTCAAAATGTAGAGAACGCCCAAGGCATTCACGTCGGTAGTCAACTTCGCCTGGTCCCAGGAAGAACCAACAAACGACTGTGCCGCCAGGTTATAAACCTCGTCGGGCAGAATCGTTTTTATTACGGTGATGAGCGAAGCTTCATCGGACATGTCGCCCGAGACATATTCGATCCGATCATCGATACCCAGGTATTCGAGCGTATCGAACCGTGGGTTGGAATACCTTCTGATCAATCCATAAACTTTATAGCCTTTCTCGAGCAGAAGCTTGGCCAAATAGGCGCCATCTTGCCCAAGGATTCCCGTTATCAAGGCAGTCTTTTCGTGCATGGTGACGTTTACCGCTGAGTCGAGTTGGTGCTTCTACGTGTGATGTAGCGAGTGGGTCCGCTGAAGTGCCGATCAAAGTCAGGCTCATCCCATGGCTGACATATCCCACCGTTGTAGGCGACAAGACCTCACGGACTCGACACCACGATCGCGACGCGCCGGTTCTGGGCCCGGCCTTCGGCCGTCGTATTGCTGGCCACGGGATCCTTTTCGCCCATCCCCTTCGCGTCTATGCCACGGCCGGGCATGCCAATTTCGGCCAGCACGGCGGCGACGGCGTCGGCGCGCCGTTTGGACAGTTTCCGGTTGTATTCGGGCGTTCCCGTATTGTCGGTGAAACCGAGCACCTGGACCTGGCGAATGTCGACCGCGAGCAGTGTGCGGCCGATCCTGGACACGATCTCGCGCCCGCCAGGATCCAGTTTGCCGATATTGCGGCCGAACAGGATCGTATCGTTGCCGGCGATCTCCCATCCGTCGGATGTCTGGTGGAAACCGGCGTCATGCAGTGCGGCCACCTGTTCGGTGGTAAGGCCCGGCGGTACTGCCTTGGGCGCGCTCTGCTGGCAGGCGCTCAAACAGAGGACGGCAACGATGCCCAGTGTCGCGGATAGCGCCCAGTACCGGATCAGCTTCATCGACGCCTACCTCAGGAATCCGCCGGAGCGTGTTCGCCGGCATGGGAAGCATGGCCCGTGCCGCGGCTGCGTTTGACATTGTACATTGCCGTATCCGCGGCATGCAGGAGTCCGGTGGTCGTGTCGGCATCGTCCGGATAGAGGGCGACGCCGACGCTGATCGATACTTCGAGCTTGCCTGCATCCGGTGCTGGCAGCGGATCCTTCAAGGACGCGTGCAGGCGCTCGACGACCTGCGCCGGATCGTTGGCGACGTGGATGTGCGCCAGCAGGACCGCGAATTCATCCCCACCGATGCGCGCCGCAAGGTCGCCTTCGCGCAATCCCGCGCGGATTTTCTTCGCGACGCCGACCAGCACGGCATCACCGGCGGCGTGGCCGAACCTGTCGTTGATTTGCTTGAACTCGTTGACGTCGATGAACAGTACGCCGAGGCGTTTGCCCAGGACCGCCGCTTCATCGACCATGACCCGCAAGTGCTCGTCGAACGTCCCGCGCTTGACCAGGCCGGTCAGGTCGTCGCGCGTGGCCTGCTTGATCAAGCGCGCGTACTCGACCTGGTTCTTGTGTTCCCACGAATTCAACGTGGACAGCAGTTGGTTGAAATCGTTGACGAGATCGTTCAATTCCGTGACGGGTTCGGCGGGCACCCGTTTGTTGAACGCACGCTCGACGCAGATCGTGCGCGTGATTTGCGCCATGTTATGCAGGGGCGAGACGATGTTGCCGGCAAACTTGCGTGCGAAATACATCACGCACAAGGCGCTGAGCAGGAAAGCAACCGCGAGCCAGGCCAGTCCATGTTGCAGGAATTTCCACAGGCTTCCGCCGTAGGCGGTCAGGGTCAGGTGACCGATCTCGGCTTTGTCATGGAGGATGGGCACCGTAAGCGGTGGCGGTACCAGCCAGTCCGCGCCCGATGCCGTCGCGGCGCGTTGTGCCGAATCGATCCCGGCGTGGTGCCAGGTTGCCAGCACGTTTCCCTTGGCGTCGGCAATGCTTACGTCGGCCACTTCACTGAGGCCGGCATCGCCCATCGCGGCGATGGCGCTGTAGATCGCGGGGCGGTCCTGGAACACGACCGCGGCGGTCACGTTGTAGCTCATCGAACGCGCGATCACCTGCAGGTTTTGCTGCAAGGAACTGCGCAGCGCCATCATGCCGAGTATCGTCAGCAGGATGCTGGACACGCCGACCGCCAGCCAGATCAGGGCGAGGTAGGTCCGCGTGAGGGTGGAGCGCAGGCTACGCCGGTCGCCCGCGGAAGGAATGAGCGGCGCGTTCAATCGGGTACCCTTGATTTCGAGGCCGATAGCAGCAGCACATGCGGATCCACGTGCACGCCGCTGCGCGCAATCGAATCCAGGTTCATCTGCAAGCCGACACGGTTGCGCTCGAAACGCAGGCAGAACATGCTGCCGGCACTGCAGGCCGGGCCGGTTTCGCTGATGGTCAGGATCGGATGACCGGCCAGGCTGGCGATCAGTGCAAGCCGCTGCTTTTCATCCAACGCACCCAGATACAGGACGTTGCATGACGAGGGCATGGTTGGGTCGTCGATTTCCATTTCCTGCGTGACGATTTTTCTCCCGGCATCGAGTTGGCCCGTCAACAGTCCTTGTGCATACAGGGGATTGGCGACCACGCAGATTCGTATCGGTTGCGGATCGGCAGGCCAGCGTGCGTAGCTGATGATTCCGGTCACGGTGGAAGCGATGGCCGCATTGCGCTGCGCGGCAGTCTCCAGCGGGTGCGCGGGAACCACCTGACCCGCGGCGAGGCTGGCCTCAAAGGCAAGGAGTGCGAGCAAAAGCCGGACTGCGTGCGGCGACGACCCATTGCGTTGGAACTGTTGGGGCTTGCTCGACATCCTGCAAATCCGCGCGGTTCAGTCCACGGCTGCTTGCGGAAACGTTCAATCGCCGGCCATGCGAGCGCAGCATACTACGCCGTGATCGGCCGCGTGGTTTGGGCGGGTCGCGGCGTCGATCGGTGCCGGATCGGGCGGTGGCTGCCGGCGGCGGGTGCGACAGCGCTTCACGGTGGGCTACTGAGGGTTTACCGCAGGCGGATCGAGGAAATGTCCAGGTGATGCATCATTTCGCGCAGGATCAGAAGGATTGCGGCGAATTGCGGGGTCTCGGGCAGCCGCTCCTGCGCATTCGGGCGTCCTAGCGCGACCGCGGCCAGTCGCTCGAATACGCGTTCGACGACATCGCGATCGAGGCGCTTGTCGTTTTCCTGCAAGCCCGCCGCGTGAGCGATCTCGCGCAGCATGGGCTCGTCGCTCGACACATGCAGATGGCGCAGGTCGCGTGGCAAGCGCATCAGTTCGTCCTCGATCGAAGCGATCGCATTTTCCATATCGGCTGGATGCGGTGGCCAACGATTCAGGCATGCACGCTGCAACTGCGCCCATCCCGGCGCGACGACGGTGGCGACGCCGTCCTGGGACAGCGTCGTTCTTTCCGCGCCCATGCCGAGCACGGCTTGCGGCGACACCGTCACGTCATTTGCGATCAAGCGAATACTTGCCGGGTCCGGTGAGGCACAGCAGCAGGAATCCGCCCATGATCGAGACGTTCTTGTAGAAATTGATCATGTTCGCCATCTGCGCGTCGCCGGACATCGTCCAGTAGTGATGCCCGATGAAAGCGGTGCCCAGCGTATAGGCGGCAAGCAGCAACGCGAACGGGCGCGTGTAAAAACCGAACAGGATCGCCAGCCCGACAAAGAACTCGAGAATGACCACGATCGCTGCCGTGACGGTTGGCAGCGGCAGGCCCACCCCCTGCATTTCGGCAACCGTGCCGGTGAAGCCGGTCAACTTGTAGAAACCGAACAGTACGTACAGGACCACCAGCAGGACGCGCGCGAGCAGCAGAACCTGATCCTTCGAGTCATCGAGCAGTGTGTAGCGCATGACGATCTCCTCCCTTCGATTTGGGTGCGGAAGATGCATGTCCGCGGCGGCATTTGACGCCTTTACCGCCAGCGTGGCAAGGCGTATCGTGATTTGCTCTGCGCTTCGCAAGGTCCCACGAGGACGATAGCCATGCCAGGGAAACAGACCGCAAAGGATCCCGCCGCAGCGTCGGAACATCTGCGCGCCTTGCTACCCGATCTGGAATCGCTGTACACCGACATCCACGCCCATCCGGAACTGTCGATGCTGGAGACGCGCACGGCGGGCATCGCCGCGGAGCATTTGCGCGCGGCCGGCTACGAGGTCACCACGGGCGTCGGCAAGACCGGCGTGGTCGGACTGCTGCGCAACGGCGATGGGCCGACGGTCATGCTGCGCGCGGACATGGATGCGCTCCCGGTGAAGGAGGCGACCGGCCTGCCGTACGCCAGCACGGTGACCGCGACCGACCCCGACGGCAAGACGGTGCCGGTGATGCACGCCTGCGG
>JAICYA010000205.1 GCA_025934455.1 Rudaea sp. | reverse complement strand
TCGCCGCCAAAACGCTCCGCGCCCACCTTCGTCAGCGCCGCCGTCAGCGTCGTCTTGCCGTGGTCCACATGTCCGATCGTCCCCACGTTCACGTGCGGCTTCGTGCGTTCGAATTTGCCCTTTGCCATGGCGTAAAACCTCTAAAAGATTGAAAAATCCAAGTTTTAAAGTGCGGCCACGAATGGCCGCTTTGTGACTTGCGCATTCACGGATGAATGCAAAAAATGGTGCTCACTATTGGAATCGAACCAACGACCTCCTCCTTACCAAGGAGGTGCTCTACCGACTGAGCTAAGTGAGCGTTATGCGTATATTCCGTGCAAAAGCATTTCAATGGAGCGGGAGACGGGAATCGAACCCGCACTAGTAGCTTGGAAGGCTACAGTTCTACCATTGAACTACTCCCGCCTGTCTCTCGCCTTGAACCGAATTGTGGTGGAGGGAGGTGGATTCGAACCACCGAAGGCATGAGCCAGCAGATTTACAGTCTGCCCCCGTTGGCCGCTTGGGTATCCCTCCAGGGTTTCCTGATTCGTTACCTCTCGTTGACCTGCCTGCCAGCGACGCGGAAAAACGCCAGACGTTTCTGCCTGACGTTTCATGTACTTGAAGACTTCTCCGCACAGAGCCGCCTATTTTCGTTTCCGAGGCCACCTGTTGTCAAGGCGGCACGGAAAATGCTAGGCAGGGCCTAGTTTGTGGCCGGCAAATGCGCCGCGTCGCGGTAGCGGGCGATTTCCTGCTCGATGTTCTTGTCCAGTTCCATCAGCTTTTGCGCATAGGCCGCCAGGGCCTTGTCGTCCTCGCTGGCCGGCTGCCATTTCGGCACCGCGGTCGGCTTGCCCGCGGCATCGACGGCCACCATCACGATCACGCAGTGGGTAGCCAGCACCTCGGCGCCGCTGCTCAGGTTGCGCGCCAGCACGTCGACGCTGAAGTGCATGCTGGTATTGCCGGTGTAGATGAGTTGGCAATGCACCGTCACCATGTCGCCGATGCAGATCGGATGCACGAAACGGATGCCGCCCACCGCCACGGTGACGCAGTTCATGCCGCTCCAGCCCACGGCACAGGCATAGCCGGCCTGGTCGATCCACTTCATCACGAAGCCGCCGTGCACCTTGCCGGAGAAATTCACGTCCGTCGGCTGGGCGAGGAAGTTGAGCTTCACATCACGATCTTGACCGGGCATGCGTGCGTCCTCGGATCAAACATTGAAGCGGAAGTGTAAGACATCGCCTTCCTTGACCAGATATTCCTTGCCTTCCAGACGCAGGCGGCCCGCGTCCTTGGCGCCATTCTCGCCCTTGTACTTGATGAAATCGTCGTAGGCGACGGTTTCGGCGCGGATGAAGCCGCGCTCGAAATCGGTGTGGATGACGCCCGCCGCCTGCGGCGCGGTGGAGCCGCGCTTGACCGTCCAGGCACGCACTTCCTTTTCGCCGGCGGTGAAATAGGTTTGCAGGCCGAGCAGCTTGTACGCGGCGCGAACAACGCGATTCAGCCCGGGCTCGTCCAGGCCCATGTCCTTGAGAAAGGCTTCACGATCGGCGTCGTCCAATTGCGAGAGTTCTTCCTCGATTGCGGCGCACACCGGCACGACTTCCGCGCCTTCGGCTGCGGCGCGCGCGCACACCTTGTCCAGATGCGGATTGTTCGCGAAGCCGTCTTCCTTGACGTTGGCGATGTACATCAACGGTTTGAGCGTAAGCAGGAACAGATCGCGCACCAGCGCCTTTTCGTCGTCGTCCAGGCCCAGACTGCGCGCGGACTTGCCTTCGTTGAGTCCCGCCGCGAGCTTCTGCAAGACCGGCCTCTTCGCCAACGCTTCCTTGTCGTTGGCCTTGGCCGCGCGTTCCGCACGATTGAGCGCTTTGTCCACCGATTCCAGATCGGCCAGCGCCAGTTCGGTGTCGATCGTTTCGATGTCGGCGATCGGATCGATCTTGCCAGCGACGTGGACGATGTCCGGATGCTCGAAACAGCGCACGACATGCGCGATCGCATCGACCTCGCGGATGTGCGCGAGGAACTTGTTGCCGAGGCCTTCGCCCTTCGAGGCACCGGCGACGAGCCCGGCGATGTCGACGAATTCGACCGCGGTGGGTACCAATTTCTGCGGTTTCACGATTTCCGCAAGCTGGTTCAGGCGCGGATCGGGTACCGGTACCACACCGATATTCGGATCGATCGTGCAAAACGGAAAATTCGCCGCGGCGATTCCCGCCTTGGTGAGCGCGTTGAAAAGCGTGGACTTGCCGACGTTCGGCAGGCCGACGATGCCGCATTTGATGCCCATTTCGTTTTTATTCCTGTGCCGTGTGCAGGCGCTTCATCGCTTCGTTGAAATCGCCCGCGACCGCGAGCGGCAATACGTCGAGCGCCGCGCTGACCGCGCCGAGAATCGAGTCCTCGTCCGCCCTGCCGGGTCGCCCAAGCACCCATGGCGTGACCCGATCTTTGTGTCCCGGATGGCCGATGCCAAGCCGCAGCCGATGGAACTCACCATGTCCGAGATGCGCGAAGATGTCGCGCAATCCATTCTGCCCGCCGTGGCCGCCGTCGAACTTCAGCCGCGCCGCGCCGGGCGGCAGAACCAGATCGTCGTGGGCGACGAGCATTTCCTCCGGCGCGATCTTCCAGTAGCGCAGCGCCGTCGCGACCGCGATGCCGCTCTTGTTCATGAACGTGTTCGGCTTGAGCAGGAGCAACGGCTGGCCATCGAAGACGACCTTCGCCGTCTCGCCGTGCAGCTTCGTTTCCATGCCGAAGCGTACGCCCTCGCGTCGCGCCAGCGCATCCACGAGCCAGAACCCGGCGTTGTGCCGGGTTCGCAGATGTTCGGCCCCGGGATTGCCGAGGCCGACGAGTAGGCGCAAGCCGGCCATCGCGGAAATATCGCAAGAATCCTCCCCTGCCTGCGCGGGGGAGGATGCGCGAAACGCTTACTTCTTCTCGTCTTTCTTCGCTGCCGCGGGAGCCGCCGCGCCACCCGCAGGCGCCGCACCGGTGGCGCCAGCCGCAGGTGCCGCGCCAGTAGCGCCAGCCGCCGCTTCGACGACCGGAGCCACTTCGACTTCCTGCTTCATCTCTTGCGCGGTGACCACGGCCGAGTCGTGCTCCTTTCCCAGGCGCAATTCCGGAATTTCCACGCCGTTCGGCAGCTTGAGCGCCGACAGGTGGACGATGTCGCCGACCTTGAGTTCGGACAGATCGACTTCGATGTGCTCCGGCAGATCCTTCGGCAGGCAGGAGATTTCCACGTCGTTCAGCGCGTGCGAAATCAGGATGCCCGCCATCTTGCCGGCTGGCGAAGTTTCCTGATTCAGGAAGTGCAGCGGCACGCGGATGCGAATCGCCTTGTTCTCGTCGACACGCTGGAAATCCAGATGCAGCAGCTGCGCCTTGAACGGATGGCGCTGCATGTCGCGCAACAGCACCTTCTGCGTCTTGCCGTCGAGCTTGAGATCGAGAATCGCCGAGTAGAACCACTCGTGCTGCGATGCCAGCCACACCGTGTTGTGCTCGAGCTGGATGCTCGCCGGAGCATCGGTGCTGCCGTAAACAATCGCCGGCACCTTGCCCGTGGTACGCAGGCGGCGGCTCGCACCTTTGCCTTCGTCCTTGCGGGTTTCCGCCGGAATTTCGTGAATCGTTGCCATGATGATCTACCTTCTTTGCAGTTGACCGCCTCGCGGCGGGTAAAAACTCCCCCGCGACCAGGGGAGTGGAAACCGAATCGTCAATCCACGTACAAACTGCTCACCGACTCGCCGAACGCGATGCGCCGGATCGTCTCACCGAGCAATTCCGCCACGCTGAGTTGGCGGATCTTCGCGCAACCGCGCGCCGCGTCCGCCAGGGCGATGGTGTCCGTCACCACCAGCTCGTCGAGCTGCGATCCGGAAATGTTCTGGATCGCAGCGCCGGACAGTACCGGATGCGTGCAGTACGCCACCACCTTGCGCGCGCCGTTCTTCTTCAACGCCGCCGCCGCCGCACACAAGGTGCCGGCGGTGTCGACGATGTCGTCAATCAACACGCATACGCGATCCTTCACGTCGCCGATGATGTTCATCACCGTGGCCTCGTTCGGACGCGGCCGGCGCTTGTCGATGATCGCCAGGTCGGCGTCGTCCAGGCGCTTGGCCAAGGCCCTTGCCCTGGCCACGCCGCCGACGTCGGGACTGACCACGATCAGGTCGCTGCCACCGTGGCAGCGCCAGATGTCGGCCAGCAAAACGGGCGAGGAGTATACATTGTCCACCGGGATATCGAAAAATCCCTGGATCTGGTCGGCATGCAAATCCACCGTCAATACGCGGTCGGTTCCGACCGTGCCGATCATCTTCGCGGCCACCTTGGCCGTGATCGGCACGCGCGCCGAGCGCGTGCGCCGATCCTGCCGGGCGTAACCGAAATACGGGAGCACCGCGGTCACGCTGGCCGCCGAGGCGCGCT
>JAICYA010000395.1 GCA_025934455.1 Rudaea sp. | reverse complement strand
GGCCTGCGCCGGGATGACGAGTGTGGCCTGCGCCGGGATGACGAGTGCGGCCTGCGCCGGGATGACGAGTGTGGTCTGCGCAAGGGATGACGAACTCGGCTTGCGCGGGGATGGCGAGTGCGGCAATCCGCGGACGCCGGCACGGGGCCGCTGGCATACTGATGTTTTCAACCTCGATCCACAGGAAACCGTGATGCGATTCTTGCCTTCCCTCGTCCTGAGTGCGCTGGTGCTGCCCGCCGCTGCGCAAGCCACCGACCCGCATTCCTACGCCGAACCGCAGTCCGTCGTGGTGCGCCACATCGACCTCGACCTCTCCATCGATTTCCCCAAGCAGCGCCTCAACGGCGTCGCTACGTTGACGTTGGCCTGGAAGGATCCGGCGGCGAAGCAACTGGTGCTGGATACCGAAAACCTCACGATCGCGTCGATCGAAGCGGTGGACGCCGATGGCCACGCGCACGCGCTCGACTACACGCTTGCAACGGCGGTGCCGGCGATGGGCGCCAAGCTCACGATCGAAGCGCCGCAACGCCCACAGGCCGTGCGAATCGCGTACACGACCGCGCCCGACGCCTCGGGCCTGCAGTGGCTCGATCCGGCGCAAACCGCCGACAAGAAGCTGCCGTTCCTGTTTTCGCAGTCCGAATCCACCCACGCGCGCTCGTGGGTACCGTGCCAGGATTCGCCCGCGATCCGCTTCACGTGGCGCGCGCACGTCACCGCACCGCACGACATTCGCGTGGCGATGAGCGCGCCGAACGATCCCGCGCACCCGTTGAACGGGTCATTCGATTTCGAGCAGACGCACCCGGTGCCGTCGTACCTTTTGGCCATCGCGGCGGGTGACCTTGCGGTCAAGGAAACCGGGCCGCGCAGCGCGGTGTACGCCGAACCCTCGGTGCTGGCCAAGGCTGCGCACGAGTTCGAGGACACCGAAAAAATGATTGCGACCACCGAGGGGCTCTACGGCAGCTACCGCTGGGGCCGCTACGACCTGCTGGTGCTGCCGCCGTCGTTCCCGTATGGCGGCATGGAAAACCCCAACATGACCTTCGCCACGCCAACCGTGCTGGTGGGCGACAAGTCGCTGGTGTCGCTGGTCGCGCATGAACTCGCGCATTCGTGGTCGGGCAACCTCGTCACCGCTGCGACCTGGCGCGACATCTGGTTGAACGAAGGCGTGACGACGTATGTGCAGGGCCGCATCACCGAGGCGCTGTACGGCCCGCGCCAGGCGACCGAGGAAAACCTGCTCGCGATCAGGAAATTGCAAAAGACCATCGCGACCCTGCCCGAGAACGCACAGCGCCTGGCGCCGGAACCCCGCGCGGTGGATGCCGACGATGAACTTTCCGACGTCGCCTACGACAAGGGCTCGTGGTTCATGCGCACGCTGGAGCAAAAGTTCGGGCGCAGGGATTTCGATGCGTATCTCGAAAGCTACTTCAACCACTTTGCCTGGCACAGCATCACCACCGAACAGATGCTGGCGTATCTGCGCCCCAACCTGATCGACAAGTACCCCGGCAAGATGAGCTGGGACGAAGTCGAAGCCTGGGTGTACGGCGCCGGCATTCCGGGCGATGCGCCGATCCCGGATTCGCCGCGCTTTGACGCGATCGATCGCGCACGCGACGCGTTTCTCGCCGGCACGCTCGCCGCCGGCAAGCTCGACGCCAAGGGCTGGAACACGCAGGAGTGGATGTATTTCCTCGACCGCCTGCCGGATGCGCCGCCGCTGGCCAAAATGCAGGAACTCGATGCCGCGTGGCACCTGACCGGCACGCCGAACGCCGAGATCGGGATGCGCTGGTATGTACACGCGATCGCGGCCGGCGACGAAGCCGCGTGGCCCGCGGCAGCCGAACACGCGACGCGGATCGGACGCATGTACTTGACGCTGCCGATCTACAAGGCGCTGGTGAAAACGCCGGCCGGTTTCGCCTACGCCGAACAGGTCTACGCGAAGGCCAAGGCCGGTTATCACCCGCTGACCCGGATGGCGATTGAAAAGGTGTTCGCCAAGGCGCGCGCGGCGACGGCCGGCGACGGCAAGGCCTGACGTATCCATGGCGCAGCATCCCGTTCGCAACGTGGTGCT
Organism: Rudaea sp.; assembly: GCA_025934455.1. Next base: position 204 of record JAICYA010000395.1, on the reverse strand, counting down.
GGCGCGTGTCGCGTTCCGCCTGAAAGTCCTGGGCGGGGTCGCGATCGCGCTGGCGGTGCTCGCCCTCGGCCTGTATCTGCTGGCGCCGAAGGTGCTGCTGCGCGGCGCCATCGCATGGCAAACCTGGCGCGACGGCCTGCACCAGCAAACCGTGCAGGTCGGCGATACCCGCTGGGTGTACGTCGAGGGCGGCAAGAAGAACGG
>JAICYA010000173.1 GCA_025934455.1 Rudaea sp. | reverse complement strand
CAGCCGCGTGTGTTCGCCGACGAGCGCACCAATTCGATTTTGCTTTCGGGCGGCAAGAGCGGGCGCCTGCGCCTGCGCGCGCTGATTGCGCATCTGGACACGCCGATCGCGGACGGCGGTGAAACCCAGGTCGTGTATCTGAATTACGCGAACGCGAAAGACCTGGTGCCGATTCTCGAAGGCGTCGCTGCCACACTCACCGGCGATGCGCCGCCGAACGCAAAAGCCGCCGCGGGCGCCGCGACGGGAAGTGCGTCGTCGGGCACCTCGACCGCGACGATCCAGGCGCACGAAGGCGACAACGCGCTCGTCATCAGCGCGCCGCCGGCGGTGTTCCGCTCGCTGCAGGCGGTGATCCGCCAGCTCGACATCCGCCGTGCGCAAGTGCTGATCGAGGCGGTGATTGCCGAAGTCTCGGATGAAACCGCGAACGAACTCGGCATCCAGTGGCAGGTTCCGCTTGGCGACAAAAGCCATGTGCTGGGTGGCACGAACTTCACCGGCAATACTCCCGGCAACAACATCTTCAATGTCACCTCGGGATTGAACGCCTCCGGCGGTCCCGCGATCAGCGTCGGCAACGGGCTGAACCTGGGCTATCTCGACACGATCACGCTCAACGGCAAGCAACTGCTCAGCCTCGGCGGCCTGGTCTCGGCGCTGCGCAGCAACGGCAAGAACAACATCCTGTCCACGCCGTCGGTGATGACGCTGGACAACCAGGAAGCCATGATCAAGGTGGCGCAGGAAGTCCCCTTCGTGACCGGTTCCTACACCACCAACACCGGCGGCAACGGCGCCAACTCGGGCACGACGACCGGCATCGGCAATCCGTTCCAGACCATCCAGCGCAAGGATGTCGGTCTCACCCTCACGGTGACGCCGCACATCAATTCCGGCGACACGGTACGCCTGGACATCCATCAGGAAGTCTCCAACCTGCTGCCGCCGGTGCAGGGTGCGGTCGACCTCGTCACCAACAAGCGCGAGATCAAGACCACGGTGATGGTCAAGGACGATTCATTGCTCGTGCTCGGCGGGCTGATTTCCGACAACGTCAAGGACAGCGTGCAGAAAGTACCTGCTCTGGGCGACATCCCGCTGATCGGCAACCTGTTCCGCTACCGCAGCAACGATCATCAGAAACAGGATCTGATGGTATTCCTGCATCCGCGCATCCTGCGTGACGCGGCGACCGAAGCTGCCGTCTCCGGCGCGAAGTACAACTTCCTGCGCACCGAGCAATTGCAGATGCGCGAGAACAGCGAAACGATCACGCCGCGCGGCCAGCAGCCGATGCTGCCGGAAGTACACGACTTCATGAAATCGCCGGCGCTGGACGTGGCCCCGAAAGACGCGACAGGCGCGGACAAGCATCCGTGAATGCCGCCGCGCATCCGCCGCGGCCGAGTTTCGGCTTCGCGCGCCGCAACGGCGCCACGCTCGTCGCCTGGCGCGAAGGCGAAGCCGAAATCGCCTGGCGCGATGGCGTCAAGCCCGAGGTGCTGAGCGAATTGCAACGCCATCTGCGCGCGCCGCTGAAACTCGTGCGCTACGACGCGGCCGGCTACGAACGCCTGCTGCGCGAATTGTACGAACAGGGCGAAGACGCCAGCGCGATGGTGGCCGACTTTGGCGACGAGCTCGATCTGAAGACTCTCGCCGATGAATTGCCCGAACCCGAAGACCTGCTCGAATCCGAGGACGATGCGCCGATCATTCGTTTGATCAATGCCTTGCTCACCGAAGCGGTGAAGGAAGGCGCTTCCGACATCCACATCGAACCGTTCGAGAACCGCCTCGTCGTGCGCTTCCGCATCGACGGCGTGCTGCGCGAAGTGCTCAGCCCGCAGAAGGCGATAGCGAGCGCCGTGGTGTCGCGCATCAAGGTCATGGCGCGCCTCGACATTGCCGAGAAACGCCTGCCGCAGGACGGCCGCATCGGCCTGAGGATCGCCGGGCGCCCGGTCGACGTGCGCGTGTCCACGATTCCCGCCGGCCACGGCGAGCGCGTCGTGCTGCGCTTGCTCGACAAGCAGGCCGGCAAGCTCGATCTGAAACAACTCGGCATGGCGGCGGACACGCTGGAGCGCCTGAGCGAAACCATCGAGCGTCCGCACGGGATCCTGCTCGTCACCGGCCCGACCGGTTCGGGCAAGACGACGACGTTGTACGCGTCCTTGCTCAAGCTCAACGACGCCAGCCGCAACATCATGACCGTGGAAGACCCGATCGAGTACTACATCGACGGCGTCGGCCAGACCCAGGTCAACACGAAAGTGGAGATGACCTTCGCGCGCGGCCTGCGCGCGATCCTGCGCCAGGACCCGGATGTCGTCATGATCGGCGAAATCCGCGACCTCGAAACCGCACAGATCGCGGTGCAGGCCTCGCTCACCGGACACCTGGTGCTGTCCACGCTGCACACGAACTCCGCGATCGGCGCGGTCACGCGCCTGCGCGACATGGGCGTGGAACCGTTCCTGCTGTCGTCCTCGCTGATCGGCGTGCTCGCGCAACGTCTGGTGCGCGTGCTCGATCCGGCACAAAGGGAAATGTATACCGCGACCCCGCGCGAGCTGGCCGCGTTCGGCAAGCCTGCCGGCACGCAGGCGAATCTGTATCGGCCATCGGCACAGGCCGCCGGACGCCACGGCGGCTATCGCGGCCGCACCGGCATCTACGAATACGTGCCGGTCGACGAGGAACTGCGCCGCCTGATCCATGCCAACGCCGCAGAAGCGGACATGGAACGCCATGCGCGCACACGCACGCCGAGCATCCTCGATGACGGCTGGAACAAATGCGTGGCCGGCATCACCAGTGCCGAAGAAGTGCTGCGGGTGACGCGGGAGGAATGAGACGTTGAATCCAATTATCAAGGGGAGCACTGGATGAGCCTTGCCGCCAAACTCACGCGCCACAAATCCGTCGAGGCCTTGCAGGCCGAGCTCGGCTCGCGCAGCGATTTCCGCCGCGTGCTCGGCGTGTGGCAACTCACCGCGATTGGCCTCGGCGGCATCATCGGCGTGGGCATCTTCGTGCTCGCCGGGCAGCAGGCCGCGGCGAACGCGGGTCCGGCGGTCGCGTTGAGTTTCATCATTGCCGGCATCGCCAGCACGGCGGCGGCGCTGTGCTACGCAGAATTCGCCGGACTCATCCCGGTCACCGGCAGCGCCTACACCTACGGCTACGCGGTGCTCGGCGAATTGCCGGCGTGGCTGATCGGCTGGGACCTGCTGCTCGAATACGCGCTCATCGTCGCTGCCGTGGCGAGCGGCTGGTCGGGCTATGTGGTCAACCTGCTGGCGGCGTTCGGCCTGCATCTGCCGGTGGCCTTGCAAGGTGCACCGGGCACGGGCGATGGCCATGCCTTCAATCTCGTCGCCGCGATCGCCGCGTTCGGCGTGGCGGTGCTGCTAACGCTGCGTACCGAATGGGGCGCGCGTTTCAACACGCTGATCGTCGCGGTCAAGGTGGTCGCGGTGATCCTCGTGATCGGTGTCGGCGCGATGTACGTCGATCCCGCGAACTGGCATCCGTTCGTGCCGGATCGCGTCGTCGACGCGAATGGCGTGGGCCACTTCGGCTACAAGGGTATCGCCACTGCCGCGGCGGTCGTGTTCTTCGCCGTATTCGGCTACGACACCCTGACCACGGCGGCGGAGGAATCGAAGAATCCGCAGCGCGACCTGCCGCGCGCGATCCTGCTTTCGCTCGGCATCTCGATGGTGCTGTACATCGCCATCACCCTGGTCATCACCGGCATGGTGTCGTACACGCAACTCGGCAATGATGCGCCGGTCGCCATGGCGTTCGAGGCGCGCGGCATGAAGTGGATCGGCGCGGCGATTTCTGCGACCGCGATCGCGAGCATTTTGAGCGTGATCTTCGCCTTCATGCTCGCCGCGGCACGTATCTGGTTCGCGCTGTCACGCGACGGATTGTTGCCCGCGTGGTTCGCGCACACGCATCCGCGCTACGGCACGCCGCACCGCACGACCCTGGCGCTGGGCGCATTCACTGCCCTGGTCGCCGGATTTTTCCCGATCGGCGAGGTCGCCAAGCTCGTCAACATCGGCGTGCTCTCGGCGTTCATCGTCATCTGCGCCTCGGTGATCGTGCTGCGCCGGCGCAAACCCGACCTGCCGCGTTCGTTCCGCACGCCGTGGGTGCCGGCGGTGCCGCTGATCGGCATTCTTTTTTCGATCTGGCTGCTGTCGGAACTCGCCGCCGTGACGTGGATGGTGTTCCTGCTCTGGGTCGCGGTCGGCTTGGTGATCTATTTCGCCTATGGCATTCGGCGGAGCAAGCTCGCGGGCAGCGCCTGACGTAAACTGGCGGCATGCCCGCCTTTTCGTACCAGGCTCTCGACGCCGCCGGCAAGACCCGTCGCGGCGTGCTGCAAGGCGACACCGCGCGCAGCGTGCGCGCGAGCCTGCGCGACGAGGGTCTCAATCCGCTCGAGGTAACGCCGGTTGCGCCGGCGGGCGAACGCCATTCCTTGTTCCAGCGTGGATTGAGCGGCACGCAACTCGCCCTGCTCACGCGCCAGCTCGCCACGTTGCTCAAGGCCGGACTGCCGGTGGACGAGGCGCTTGCGGCGCTGGCCGAACAGAACGAGGACGAGCGCACGCGCACGCTGGTGGTGAGCCTGCGCGCCAAAGTCATGGAAGGATCGAGCCTCGCCGCGGGCCTGGCCGATGCGCCGGAAAGTTTTCCGGAGATTTATCGCGCCTCGATCGCGGCCGGCGAACAATCCGGCAAGCTCGATCAGGTGCTGGCGCGGCTCGCCGATTATTCCGAGGCGCGCGATGCGCTCAATCAAAAGGTGTGGGCAGCGCTCGCGTATCCGCTGCTGCTCAGCGTCGTTGCGATCGCCGTGGTGACCGGGTTGCTCGCCTACGTCGTGCCGCAGATCGTTGGCGTGTTCACGCAGATGCATCAGGTGCTGCCGTTGCCGACGCGCGCATTGCTGGCGTTGTCGGCGTTCGTGAAGACGTGGGGTTGGCTGCTGCTGATCGTGCTCGTCGTCGCCGCGATCGGCGGACGCTTCGCCTTGCGCGTCGAACGGATGCGCTACCGCTGGCATGAGTTCCTGCTGCGCCTGCCGTTGGCGGGTG
>JAICYA010000432.1 GCA_025934455.1 Rudaea sp. | reverse complement strand
TGGGCAGGGCGGCTCCGGGCTCGGCTTGCACGTGGTCTACAACCTGGTGACGCAACTGCTCAAGGGCAGCATCCGCGTGGCCAGTGCGCCGGGCGCCGGCGCCGTGTTCGAGATCTTCCTGCCGCAGGATGCCGGCTGAGTTCAATCCGGCAACTGTCCGCGCACCGCCTGCACCCGATCCCAGTTTTCGAACAGCAGTTCGACCAGGCGCGGTTCGAACTTCACGCCGCTTTGCGCGACGATGTAGGCGCGAATGTCCTCCGCTGGCCACGGTTCCTTGTAACAACGCCGGCTGCCGAGTGCATCGAAGACATCGGCGAGCATGGTGATGCGTCCGCCGATCGGAATGTTCTCGCCGCTCAGACCGTGCGGATAGCCGGAACCGTCCCAGTTTTCGTGGTGCGACATCGCGATCTCGGCCGCGAGCTGCAGCAGCGGGCGTTGCGACATGGACAGCAGGCGGGCGCCGAGCTCGGCGTGCGTGCGCATGATCGCCGTTTCCTCCGGCGTGTGCGCGCCCGGTTTGTTGAGCACGGCGTCGGGGATGCCGATCTTGCCGATGTCGTGCAGCGGCGAGGCCGTGCGCAAGGCATCGGTGGTCTTCTCGTCCAGCCCGTAGAACTGACCGAGCAGGTCCGCGATCATGCCCACGCGCTTGACGTGGGCGGCGGTTTCCCACGAACGCGTCTCCGCGGCGCCGGCGAGCAGGTGCACCATCTCGAGCTGGCTGTCGAGCAGGTCGCGGTTCAGGTGCAGGTTCTCGTAGGCGACCGAGATGTTGGTCGCGAACACCTCGAGCAGGCGATGCGTCAGTTCGTTGCCGGGCTGGCTCTCGCCGACGTAGACCAGGTTTTCGTGCGCGCGCATGTCGCCGACGAACAACACGAAATGATCATCGCCGAAGACATGCTGGCGATTGCCGATGGCGTGGCGCATCGAGGCGGTGATTTTCGGCGCGAGTTTCTCGTCGGCGTTGCGGCCGGCGAGGCTGCGGTAGCCGCCCGTGGCCGCCGCGACCGGCAGATGCCCCGACGCCGACGCGCCGACGCTGCTCACGCGGCAGAACAGCGCGCCGCGCGTGCCGCCGACCAGATCAGCGATCTGCTCCATTGCCGCGATCGCGAAGCGCTGTGAATGCTCGTGCGAAAAGATGTAGGTGGACGCATCGATGACGCGCTCCAGGCCGCGCCGGCTGGCCTCGATCATGCGCATGTCGCGGTAGCTGCGCAGCGCCGTGAACATGGTCGTGGCGAGTTTCTGCGCGGTCAGCTCGGTCTTTTCCTTGTAGTCGTTGATGTCGTAGTTGGCGATGACGTGCTGCTCCGGCGCTTGCCCGGGCTGGCCGGTGCGCAGCACGATGCGCACGAACTGGTTGCCGTGGCGTTCGCGCACGGTGCGCACCAGGTCGAGGCCGGCCTTGTCGGTTTCCATCACCACGTCGAGCAGCATGACGGCAATGTCCGGGTGCTCGCGCAGCATCGCCTCGGCCTGGGCCGCGGAGCTTGCGTTGAGGAATTGCAGGGGACGCTCGGCGAAACGGAAGTTGCCCAGTACCAGGCGCGTTACCGCGTGTACCTCGGGCTCGTCATCGACGATCAGCACTTTCCATGGCGGTTGGCGCGGGGTCTCCGCCAAGTGCCGCACGGTGCTGCTGAGAGCATTCATGATCCACCCCCGTTCCGTGGATGCCCGGAGTGTAGCGCAGAAAACGCGGGCATTGGCAATCCTTGTCCGGACAGGTGGCTGGATTGGCAGGCAACCGGCATCCGGCGAATTATCGGGCAGCTACCACTTGCCGTGGAACAGTTCGCGGCCGATCAGCATGCGCCGTATTTCGTTCGTGCCGGCGCCGATTTCGTAGAGCTTGGCATCGCGCAGGATGCGTCCGGTCGGATATTCGTTGATGTAGCCGTTGCCGCCGAGCGCCTGGATCGC
>JAICYA010000083.1 GCA_025934455.1 Rudaea sp. | reverse complement strand
GTAAATGCCGGTGGCGAACGCCGCGCCCGCCAGCAGCGGACCGTCGAGGCGACCGTCGGCATTCGTGGTAGCCGACTTGAGTGGCACGCGCGACTCGCCGGCGATCGCGAACAGGTCGATGGCGAGCCCCGCCGCCGGCTTGCCGCCGTGCGTGTCGAGCACGTGTGTGGTCAGTTGTCCCATGTCATGCCCTCGTATCGCGGCAAGTGTATCGCAGGATCGATCGCCTTCATTCGCCGATCCTCGCGTAAGGTTTTCTGCCATCGCCGTTTTCGGCACGAAGGCGTATTTGCGTCATCAAGGGAGCCGGGCTATAAACGAAGTCCACGTTCAGCGCGGGCAAACCGGGAGTTTTACCATGCTCAAGAAATCCCTTTCCGCCGCTTTCATCGCCGCCCTCGCCTGCAGCGCCAATCCCGCACATGCCGTTTACCTGAATGCGCGTGGCATGGGCCAGGTGCTGCTGTATCCGTACTACACGGTCAATGCGCACCAGAACACGCTGATTTCGGTGGCCAATGCAACCAATATCGGCAAGGTGGTACAGGTGCGTTTTCGCGAAGGCTACAACGGTCGCGATGTGCTCAACTTCAACGTGTATTTGTCCCCGTACGACGTGTGGACCGCGACCGTATTCGCTTTGTCCGACGCTGGCGTGGACAGCGACGGCGCCGGCATCGTGTCCAAGGACCATTCGTGCATCGGCGGTTTGACGAACGGAAAACTCGAACAGGACCACCTGCCCGACGGCACTGCTTACGTGCCTTTTCGCGATGCCGATTACACCGGCAGCAACGCGGATGGCGGCCCGACCGGCATCGAGCGCACCCGCGAGGGACATTTCGAGATGATCGCCATGGGCGACATCGCGCCGCAAAGCACCTTGTCGTCTGCCATCACCCAGCGCAATGGCCAGCCGCCGAACTGTGCGCAGGCGCAACAATTCGCTGCACAAACCGGCAACCTGCAGCCACCAACTTCCGGCTTGTTCGGCGCCGCATCCGTCGTCAATGTCGGCAACGGCACTTACTTTGCGTACGCCGCCGATGCCCTGGAAGGCTTCACCAGCACGATCTTTCCGGTCACTGCCGGCGGCACAGGCCCGACCCTGGCCGACGTCAACGATGCCGGCGCGCCGAACACGGTAACGGCGCAGGTGAACAGCAACGGCGAGTCGGTCGCCGCAGTGTATCCCGCGGCGCAGGCCATCGACGCGGTCAGCGCCGTGCTCGATGCCGCCACCGTTTTCAACCAATGGGAAGCCCAGGCGGACGGCAGCGTGGGCAGCGACTGGATCGTCACCTTCCCCACTAAACAGTTCTATGTGGATCCCGCGAACAACGGCGGCTACGCCGAGGCCACGGCGCCCTTCGAGTCCGGATTCAATCAATACGCGGGCTTGCCGGGCAAGGCATGCGTATCGGCTGGCTTCAGCCTCTTCAATCGAGAGGCTTCGGTTACCGACGCGTTTAGATGCGGGTTTGCCACTTGTCCGCCCCCAAGCCTCAATACGCTGTGCTTCGAGACCAACGTCATCGCCTTTGCCGGACCAAGCATTCTGGGATCCAATCTGGTCAGAACGGTTCCAACGTCAGGGTATACGAGCGGGTCATTGGGACTGTCGTTTACCGACATCGCACATGGCGGCTTGGGTTTCACCAATCCGTGGCCGCCTGCGCACGCCATGTGGCCGGACAATAACGGCACGGTGTTTTACGGCTTGCCGATGATCGGCTTCGAGGCCATCAACTTCGTCAACGGAAATCTCGGCGGCGTGCTCGCCAACTACAGCGGCGTGAATCGCATGAACACCACCACCTGCGTGGACACCACGACAACTGCCGGCGATTGCCGCTGAGGAACCGCTGATTCCACATGTTCTGCCGCTGACTCCTGATCGTGACGGGATCATGTTGCGCACGCTGGACCGCGTGAAATGTGCTGTCACTGCTCGGCCCGCCGCCCGGCAAGCAACTGCGCCATGATGCTCACGGCAATCTCGGGCGGCGTGTCGCTCTTCATCGGCAGGCCGATGGGGCCGTGGATGGCGTCGATGTGATGTTGCGCGATGCCGCGTGCGGCGAGTCGCACGCGGATTTCGTGGATCTTGGCGGCGCTGCCCATGACGCCGAGCCAGTGTACGTTCGCGTCAGCGAGTGCGGTCAGTGCTTCGACGTCTTGCGTCATTGCGGCGGTCATGACCGCGACCGTGGTGAGTTCCGGCCAGTGCAGCCGCGCCGGCAGTTCGGCGTAGTCGGCCAGCAAATGACGCCGTGCTTCAGTCGGCCAATCGGCAGCATTGCCCAGCGCTTCGGCGCGTGTGTCGAATACCTCGACGTGATAACCAACGTCCGCCGCCAGTCGCGCCAGCGCCTTGCCGCAATGGCCGCCGCCGACGATGACGAGGCGCTCGGGATTCACGCTACTTTCGCGCCAGCACCAGCGTTCGTCGTCGCGCGACAGTTGCATGCCGATGTCGTGCGCGCGCGTCACGCGCAGGCCATTGGCGTCGATTTGCAGCGTCAAGGCTTCGCCATTGTCGGCGTCAAGCGCGGCGCAAAAAGCGCGGATCGTCGCGGCGTCACGATCCGGCCACAGACACAAGTTGAGATTGGTCTGCTCGCCGGCACAGATCAGGCCGGATGGATGCGCGGTGCCCGGCTTGTCGCGGTGTTCGAGTTGTTCCAGCGCCGGCGGCGCGTCCCTGCCCGCGCGCAGTGCGTCGCGAGCCGCGCGGACGAGGTTGGCTTCCATGATGCCGCCGCCGATGGTGCCGAACGTGTTGCCGTCGGCATCGACCAGCAGGCGCGCGCCGAGCGTGCCCGGCGAGCCGCGCGTGTTGGCGACGACCAGCGCGACGAATAGCGGCATGCCGGCATCGAGCCGTTCAAGTGCTGCGCGCCAGAATGCGGCGCTGTTCACCGCAGCGCCATCCTCACGCCGTGATCGCCGCTTCGGGTTCGGCGTGTGCACGGCCCGTCGCCGGCGCTGCAACGGCGCGTTTCATTTCCTCGATCGACATCAGCACGGCCTCGGGCGTCGCGGGCGCATCGAGCACGGCGGTGCGGCGGTAGTCGCCGACCACGGCCACGGCATCTTTCAACGCGTACAGCACCGAGATCGCCAACATCAGCGGCGGTTCGCCGACGGCCTTGGAGCGGTACACGCTTTCCTCGAGGTTGTCGCCGCGCTCGAAAATCCGCACGTCGAAGTGCGGCGGCAGGTCGCTGCACGCCGGAATCTTGTACGTCGACGGCGCGTGCGTGGTGATGCGGCCTTGCGGATTCCAGCACAGCTCCTCGCTGGTCAGCCAGCCCGCGCCCTGGATGAAGCCGCCTTCGATCTGGCCCATGTCGATGGCCGGATTGAGCGACTTGCCGACGTCGTGGAGGATGTCGACGCGGGTCATGCGGTGCTCGCCGGTGAGCGTGTCGACGACGACTTCGGTGCAGGCCGCGCCGTAGGCGAAATAGTAGAACGGCCGGCCGCGACCAAGTTCGTCAACTTCCAACTTCGGAGTGGCGTAGAAACCGGCGGCGGACAGCGAGATGCGGCTCATGTAGGCGAGCTTGACGACTTCCACGAAGCTCGCCAAGCGCGTGCCGTTCGCGTACACGCCGTTGTCGCGAAATTCGATCGCGTGCTCGCTGGCGACATGGAAACGATCGCGCACGAAGGGTTTCAGCCGCTCGATGATTTTCATCGCGGCGTTGTAGGCTGCCGCGGCATTCAAGTCCGTTCCAGCGGACGCCGCGGTCGAGGACGTGTTGGGCACCTTGCTGGTGTTCGTCGGCGTGATCTGGATGCGCTCGAGGTCGATGCCGAACACTTCGGCGACCACTTGTGCGACCTTGATATGCAGGCCCTGCCCCATCTCCGTGCCGCCGTGATTGAGCTGCACGCTGCCGTCCAGATACACCAGCACCAGTGCGCCGCCCTGGTTGAGGTGCTTGGCGGTGAAGGAAATGCCGAATTTTACCGGCGTCAGCGCCATGCCTTTTTTCAAGTAAGGATGGCTGGCGTTGAAAGTTGCTATCGCGCTACGGCGGGCGACGTAGTCGATGCGCTGCTCCAATTCGCCGACCAGCTCGTCGAGGATGTTGTCCTCGACGGTCATGCCGTAGGGCGTGACGTTGCGCTCTTCGATACGATAGAAATTGATCTTGCGCACGGCGAGCGGATCCTTGCCGAGCGCGCGGGCGATTTGTTCGATCACTTCCTCGATGCCGACCATGCCCTGCGGACCGCCAAAGCCACGGAACGCGGTGTTGGATGGCTTGTTGGTAAAGCAGCGGCGCGATTCGACGCGCACGTTTTCGAGGAAGTAGGCGTTGTCGGCGTGAGCCATCGCGCGATCGCACACCGAATGCGAAAGATCCGGCGAGTAACCACAGTCGGCGGCCTGCAGGAAACCGATGCCGAGGATGCGCCCGTCGTCGTCGAAGCCGACGCTGTAGTCGATCAGGAACGCATGGCGCTTGCCGGTGATGGTCATGTCGTCGTCGCGGTCGAGACGACACTTCACCGCGCGCCGCGCGCGCTGCGCGAGCGCCGCGGCGATGACGGCGAACCACGCGGCTTGGGTTTCCTTGCCGCCGAACGCGCCGCCCATGCGCCGGTTTTCGGCCGTCACCGCGTTGGCCGGCACGCCCAGCACTTCGGCGGCCTTGTGCTGCAGCTCGGACGGATTCTGCGTGGAACTGTAAATCAGCATCTGGCCATCCTCTTGCGGGATCGCCATGGCGTTCTGGCCTTCGAGATAGAAGTGCTCCTGGCCGCCCATCCGGATGCGACCGGCCAGCCGATGCGGCGCACGCGCGATGGCGCCGTCCGGGTCGCCGCGCGTCCACTTCTTGGCGGGCACCACTTCGGCGTTGGCGGCCAGCGCATCCTCGATCGACAAGATCGCAGGCAGATCTTCGTACTCGATCTGCGCCAGCATGGCGGCGCGGCGCGCGGCTTCGCGCGACTGCGCGGCGACGGCGAAAAGCGGCTGGCCGTAAAACTGCACTTCGCCGTCGGCGAACACCACGTCGCCGGGGAAAACCGGGCCGATGTCGTTGGTGGTCGCGGCAAGGTCCTGCGCACAGATCACGGCGGCAACGCCGGGCGCGGCGCGCACCTTCGACAAGTCCATGCGCGTCACGCGCGCGTGCGCGCGATCGGCCAGGCGCAGGTACGCGTGGAGCAGATCGCGCGGTTCGGCGATGTCGTCGCCGTAAATCGCTTCGCCGCTGACGTGCATGTGTCCGCTGTCGTGCGGAATGGCCATGCGCACGCTGGGGTTGGACTTCGGCGTCGGGTCGCGCATGATGGGATCGGGGATGATGGGTTCGCTCATCACGCCACCTCCGCATCGAGCACCCGCGTGGCCGTCTCGGGCTCGGTCGTTTCGATGAAAAATTTGCGCAGCAGGCGCGTGGTCGCGAGGCGCCGGTATTCGCGGCTCGCGCGCATGTCGGTGAGCGGCGTGAATTCCTCGCCGAGCACGGCCTCGGCGCGGGCCACGGTCGCATCGTTCCAGGGCTGGCCGGTCAGTGCCTGCTCGGTCTTGCGCGCGCGCGCCGGGATCGCCGCGACGCCGCCAAAGCCGGTGCGGATTTCCGCAACGCGGTCGTTTTCGAGGCGCAGCTTGAACGCCGCGCAGACGGCGGAAATGTCCTGGTCGAAGCGCTTGGACAGTTTGTAGCAACGGAACTGTTCGCCTTTCGCCAGCTTCGGAATGCGCAGTCGTATGACGTACCCGCCGGGCTTGCGGCTCTGCTTGCCGTAGGCGCTGTACAAATCCTCCAGCGGAATTTCGCGTTCGCCATCCGGACCGCGCAGCGCCACGCGCGCGCCGAGCGCGATCAGCGCCGGCATGGAATCGCCGATCGGCGAACCGTTCGCGACGTTGCCGCCGACGGTGGAGGAATTGCGCACCAGGGTCGAACCGAAGCGACGCAGCAGTTCGCCGAAGTCGGGGAATTCACGCGCGATGACGTCGAAGGCTTGCGCATGCGTGACCGCGGCGCCGATCACGAGTTCTTCGTCGCGCTCGACGATGCCGTGTAGCTCGCCGACGTTACCCAGGTAAATGACGTCGCCCAGATCGCGATGCAGCTTGGTTACCCACAAGCCAACATCGGTGCCGCCGGCAAGCAGTGTCGCCTGCGGATACGCGGCAAGCAGCGCGTCGAGCTGGTCGGCACTCGTCGGCGCAAAATAATGGCGGCCCTTGTGTTCGAGTTCCAGCGGCTCGGGATCGTTGCGCAATTCGGCCAGATGCTTGGCGGTCCGCGCGGCGTGCGCGCGCGTCGGCTCATCCCAGGCGTATTCGTACATGGCCTGCGCGGCGTCAATGATGGGCCGATAGCCGGTGCAGCGACTCAGGTTGCCCTACAACTCGTCGTTGACGCGCGCGCGCGTCGGCCGCGATTCGCTGACGTACAGCGCGAACAGCGACATCACGAAACCCGGCGTGCAGAAACCACACTGCGAACCATGATGATCGACCATCGCCTGCTGCACCGGATGCAGACGGCCATCGGCGGATTTCAGATGTTCGACCGTCAGCAACTGGCAGCCGTCGAGCATGGGCACGAACAGGATGCAGGAATTGACCGCGCGGTAATGCATGCCATTGTCGGTCGGCGTGCCGAGCACCACGGTACAGGCGCCGCAGTCGCCTTCGGCGCAGCCTTCCTTGGTGCCGGTGAGGCCGGCTGGGCCGCGCAGCCATTCGAGCACCGTCAGCGTCGGATCGACGTCGACGAGTTCACGCAATTGTTCATTCAATAGAAAACGTATTGGCCGCATGCAAATTTTCGGATTTGGTCTCGACCGCCAATATACTACCGACCGCATCGGTCCCGACGGGAATCCCATGAATACGGATACGGCGACACAATCCTGGCTTGCGCGCCTGCCCAAGGCGGAACTGCACCTGCACATCGAGGGTACGCTCGAACCGAAAATGATGTTCGAACTGGCCGCGCGCAACGGCGTGAAGCTGCCCTACGCAAATGTCGAGGCCGTGCGCGCCGCCTACCGGTTCGACAATCTGCAATCGTTTCTGGATTTGTACTACCAGGGCATGAATGTGCTGCGCACGAGTGCGGATTTCCACGACCTCGCGCTGGCCTACTTCCGCCGCGCGCATGGCGATGGCGTGGTGCACATCGACGTGATGTTCGATCCGCAGGGCCACCTCAAGCGCGGCATCGCGCTGCAAACCCTCATGGATGGCCTGCTGCAGGCGATGGCGGACGCGCAAGCCGAATTCAGCATGACGACTTCGCTGATCCTGAGTTTCCTGCGCGACCTGCCGGCCGAGGATGCGTTGGCCGTGCTCGATGAGGCCGCGCCGTGGCACGACCGCATCGCCGCCGTGGGGCTCGACAGCGCCGAACGCGGCAATCCGCCGGGCAAGTTCGCGGCCGTCTACGCGCGCGCCAAGGCGATTGGCCTGGCGCGTACCGCGCACGCCGGCGAGGAAGGTCCGCCGGACTACATCACCGGTGCTCTCGACCAACTCGATGTCTGCCGCATCGACCATGGCGTGCGCTGCATCGAGGACGCCGCGCTGGTCGCGCGCCTGCGCAACGCACAGGTTCCGCTGACGGTCTGCCCGCTGTCCAACGTCGCCCTGCGCGTGGTCGACAAACT
>JAICYA010000362.1 GCA_025934455.1 Rudaea sp. | reverse complement strand
CGGGGGTGCCCGCAAAATGGCGGCGCCGCCGCGCTGGCCGGCCCGCCCAAACCCCCCCGCGCGCTGCTGGGCGCGCCCGCCCGCGAGGCGGGGCACGATGGCTATCTGGTCACGCTCAAACCGCCGAGCGTGCAGGCGGTGCTGACCTATGCCGACGACCGCGCACTGCGCGAGCGCGTCTACACCGCGTACCACACGCGCGCCTCGGACCAGGGACCGCAGGCCGGACGTTTCGATAATTCCGTGCGCATCGGGGAAATCCTCGCGCTGCGTCACGAAGCCGCGCGCCTGCTCGGCTTCGCCAACGCGGCGGAAGAATCGCTGGCGACGAAGATGGCCGCGACGCCCGCGCGCGTGCTGGATTTCCTGCACGACCTGGTGCGCCGCGCGAAGCCGGTTGCGCTGCGCGAACTGGCGGAACTGCGCGAATTCGCCCAAACCGAACTCGGCATCGTCGATTTGCGGCCATGGGATGTGGGCTATGCCGCGGAAAAATTGCGCGAGCGCAAATTTTCACTGAGCGAGGAAGACCTCAAGCCGTATTTCCCGTTACCGCGCGTGATGGACGGTCTGTTCGCAATTGTCAAACGTGTGTTTGGCGTGACCCTGCGTGAGCGTGCCGGAGTGGAAACCTGGCATCCGGACGTGCGTTTCTACGACGTGCTCGACACTGACGGTAGCGTCTTCGCCGGCTGCTATGTCGATTTGTATGCGCGCACCGGCAAGCGCGGCGGCGCGTGGATGGATGTGTGCCGATCGCGCTTCCGCAACGGCGACGCGACGCATCTGCCGATCGCCTACCTCACCTGCAATTTTCCGCCGCCGGCCGCGGATCGCCCGAGCCTGCTCGCCCACGACGAAGTCACCACGCTGTTCCACGAATTCGGCCACGGCCTGCATCATCTGCTCACCGAAATCGATTACCCGAGCGTCGCCGGCATCGACGGCGTGGAATGGGACGCGGTCGAACTGCCCAGCCAGTTCATGGAGAACTTCTGCTGGCAGCGCGAGGCACTGAACCTGTTCGCGCGGCATTGGCAAACCGACGAAGTGCTGCCCGACGAACTGTTCGCGCGCATGCTCGCCGCGCGGCATTTCCACGCCGGCCTGTTTCTCGTGCGCCAGCTGGAATACGCGCTGCTCGATTTCCGCCTGCACCTGGAGTTCGACCCCGCGCATGGCGCGCGCGTGCTGGAACTGCTCAACGACGTGCGTCGCGAAGTCGCGGTGCTGCAACCGCCCGCGTGGCAACGCATGCCGCACAGCTTCACCCACGTTTTCGCCGGTGGCTACGCGGCGGGTTACTACAGTTACCTGTGGGCGGAACTGCTTTCCGCCGATGCGTTCGCGCGCTTCGAGGAATCCGGCATCTTCGACGCCAGCACCGGCGCGGCGTTCCGCGGCAGCATCCTTGCCGTCGGCGGATCGCGTCCGGCGCTGGAATCCTTCGTCGAATTTCGCGGTCGCGAACCGCAGCCGGACGCGCTGCTGCGCAGCTACGGGTTGGCGGCGTAAAATCCACGCATGAAAATCGCCACCTGGAACGTCAACTCGCTCAAGGTGCGCCTGCCGCATCTGCGCGAGTGGCTGGGCAGCGCCATGCCGGACGTCGTCGCGCTGCAGGAAACCAAGACCGAGGACACGAACTTTCCCGCGGACGAGATCGCCGCGATGGGTTATCGCTGCGCGTTCTCCGGACAAAAGACCTACAACGGCGTGGCGATCCTCGCACGCGAAGCGCCGCACGACATCGTCACCGACATTCCCGGACTGGACGATCCGCAGCGGCGCATCCTCATCGGCACGGTCGGCGACGTGCGCGTCGCCAACCTGTACGTGGTCAACGGCCAGGAAGTCGGCAGCGAGAAATTCGCCTACAAGCTCGCCTGGCTGGCCAAGGTGCGCGCCTTCCTCGCCGAGGAAATCCGCCGCCATCCGAATCTCGTCGTGCTTGGCGATTTCAATATCACCCCGGATGATCGCGACATCTACGATCCGGTTGCATGGAAGGAGAAAATCCTCTGCTCCACGCCCGAACGCGGCGCGCTCAAGGCCATTTTCGATCTCGGCCTGCACGACACGTTTCGCCTGTTCAACGACGAGGCGGGACATTACTCGTGGTGGGACTATCGCCAGGCCGGCTTCCGCCGCAACCTCGGCATGCGCATAGACCTCGTGCTTGCGAGCGAGGCGCTGCACGCGCGCTGCCACGGCAGCGTCATCGACCGCACCCCGCGCACCTGGGAGCGACCTTCCGATCACACGCCGGCTGTGCTGGAATTAAGCGATGGCTGACGAAGCCCGACCACCGGATTGGGAGCCGACTCTGGAAGACGGCGAACTGGAAGAACTCGACCAGTTCCTGCGCGCGCACGCGGGCGAGGACGCGCTGCTGCTCGATGGCGTGCATGGCCTGCTCAGTGCGGTGAACATCGGCCCCGAACGCGCGCCACCCGAGGAATGGCTGCCGGAAGTACTGCACGATCCATTCGACGACGCCGACGAAGGCCGGCGCATCCTCGAGCTGCTGGCGCGCCTTTCCGAGAGCATCGGCTACGAACTGGAAACCGAACAATACGAACCGATCCT
>JAICYA010000095.1 GCA_025934455.1 Rudaea sp. | reverse complement strand
GGAAGGCGACATGGCCGGGCGCATCGGCGGCGATGAGTTCACCGTACTGGCACGCCGACTTGTATTGCGCGAAGACGCCGCGGCGCTCGCCAATCGTCTGCTGGCTACCCTCTCCGAACCGTTCCTGGTGGATGGTTACGAGATCGTGCTGAGCGCTAGCATCGGCATTGCCGGTTTTCCGCTGGACGGCGCAGACGCGCTCACCCTGATCGCGAATGCGGATGCAGCGATGTATGCGGCCAAGAGCGAGGAGCGCAATACGTGGCGCTTCTACGCGCCGATGATGCATGCGGATACCCGCAAGCGCCTGCAGATTGCGACCGAACTGCGGCAAGCCTTGCAGCGCGACGAGTTCCAGCTGGTCTATCAGCCCAGTGTGGAATTGCGCAGCGGGCGGATCGTCGCAGCCGAAGCGCTGCTGCGCTGGCAGCACCCGGAACGCGGCGAAGTGATGCCGAGCGAATTCATCCCGATCGCGGAAAGCCTTGGCCTGATCCATCGCATAGACGAGTGGGTGATGCGCGCAGTGTGCGCGCAGATCGCCGAGTGGGATCGTTCCGGGGTGCCGAATATCCGCGTGGCGCTAAACGTATCGGCGCGCTGGTTCGGACACGCCGCCTTCGTCGAGAGCATCAAGCACACCCTGCAATCGCACGGCGTAGCGCCGCAACGGATCCTGCTGGAGATCACCGAAGGCGCGATGCTGAAACTCGGCGAGGATACCGAGCGCACCATGCAGGCGTTGCAAGCTTTGGGCATCGCAGTGGCGATCGACGATTTCGGCACCGGCTATTCGTCCATGGCCTATCTCAAATTGCCGGCCGTGGAATATCTCAAGATCGACCGCTCGTTCGTGACCGGCCTGCCGAACAGCGCGAACGACGCGGCGATCACCGAGGCGATGCTGGCGATGGCGAAAACGCTCGGGCTTACACCGATCGCGGAAGGCATCGAGACTGAAGCACAGCATGAATTCCTGCTGCGCGTCGGCTGCGTGGAAGGCCAGGGCTACCTGTATTCGTATCCGCTGCCGGCCGCTGCCATCGAACGCATGCTGCGCCCCAAGCAGCAACCTGCTGGTTCGAAGCTGAAGCTGGTTCCGCCGAAGCGGGGTTAGGCACCAGGCACGCGTCCGCGCATGAACGCAAATGGACATGAGCTGATTTGCGTTTGTCAGGTTTATGCGGACAGTATTGCTTTAGAACAGCACGCGCGCGCTGATCTGCACCTGCTGGTCGATCTGGCGTGGCGACAGTCCTTCGAGCAGTCTCTGGTCGCGTGTGCTGTCAATCCGCAGCCACTCGCCCGTGATGCGCAGGCGATCGCTGGGCCGCCAGTTAAGTGCGGCGGTGAGCGCGTGACCGTGCTCGCTCAGCGGCGCGGGCAACGAAGCTGGCGTCTCGCGCAGGCTGAAGAGATCGAGGCGCAGCGCTGGCCTCCATTCGCCGCGCTCCCAACCCGCCAGCAGGAATCCCGAACGGAAGTGCGTATCCAGATTGAGATTCGGCACCGGCTCGAAAGCGGTATTGCCATCCATTCCTTGCGCGATCAATGTGACGTCGCTTATTCGCGTGCGCGCGCCGAGGCTCCAGAAGCGCGTATGCCATGCGAATACTTCGCGCTGCTCGTAATGCTCGTAGCGGGTGGGATCGGCGCGATTGTCATAGCGCAGCAGCACGAGCTTGCCATAAGGCGATTCCCAGCTCGCGTCCCCATACCAGCCGAGGCGATGGTCGATCTCGTCGAACGGGCGATAGTCCACCGGCGTCGTAGTGCCAGCGATAGGCGCGTATACGTCCGGCTCGCGCACGCTCGCGTGCAAGCCCGAGGTTAGATCGCTCAACGACCAGCCGCGCGTAGCCAGCAGTTCGCCAGCCGGGTCGTTCTTGCCGAACACAGCGAAGCTGGCTTGGAAAGTATTGATGCCGCGATGCTCCACACTCAATTCGCCGCCGACCGTGCGCAACTCCTCGCCCACCCAACTGTTGATAGCCGAAGGCGTGAGCGTCCACAGGCTGGTCCAGCCGATGCCTTCGTTCTCCAAAGAAATTGGCGCGAAGAATGCGCCAAGTTTCAACGACCAGCGCCACGGCGTCGTGGAGGCCGGCCGGTAACGTAGGTACGCGTCCAGCACATCGAGGTGACGATGCTCATCGGATTGATATTGCAGGTCGGTCACCGCGCTCAGCGCCGGTGTTGCCTGCCAGGATGCGTTGAGGAGGGCGCCGCCAAGGCGCGCGCCACCGTCGTCGCTGCCGTAACGCGATTTGCCGACTCCCCCATCATTCCAGCTTGTTTCGTTTGCGGGCGATACCGCGCGCAAATCGACAAAGCCGTGCAGCTGGAAATCCTGTGCGTGCACTCTGCCGGCGCTCGCCAGCAGAATCGCAACGGCGAACGTGCGACCTTTCATCCCGGGACTACCGCGCGTTCACGCGAAAGGAGAGCATCGAACGCCTCCGCCGGCAGGGCTTTCGCAACCAACCAGCCTTGCGCATGATCGCAGCCTACCTCGCGCAGGAATGCGAGCGCCGCCTCGTTGTCCACCCCTTCGGCCGTGACGCGATAACCCAGATGATGCGCAAGTTCGACAATGCTGCGCACGATAGCCTGATCTTCGCGCGACTCGTGCAGGTGGGTGACGAAACTCTTGTCCACTTTCAATTCGCGAACCGGCAAGCGACGCAGGTAGGCGAGCGAGGACTGGCCTACGCCGAAATCGTCAATCGCCAGATCAATGCCCAGATCGGCCAGTCGGCGCAGGACGGCGATGGCCGCATCCGGCTTGCCCATGATCGCGCCTTCGGTGATTTCCAACCCGATGCACTCCGGCGGCAGCGCATGCAGCGCAAGCAGGTCCGCCACGCGCCGCGGTATGTCGATGTCGTCCAGATCGCGCGCGGACACGTTGATTGAAATTTTGATCGAGTGGCCGGCCGCATGCCAGCGCTTCGCCTGCGCGATGCCGGCCGCCAAGGCCCAGCGCGTCAATTTGCGGATATTGCCGGTTTCCTCGGCGAGCGCGATGAATGCATCCGGCGGTACCGTGCCCAAGGTCGGATGCTGCCAACGCACCAGACCTTCCGCGCCGTCCAAGTCACCGCTGGCGAGGTTCAATTTCGGCTGATAATGCAGTTGCAGCTGATCGTTATCCAGCGCCGCGCGCAGATCGCCCATAAGTGACAATCGCTCGGGCCGGTGCGGGTCGGTGGCCGGGTCGTACACCGCGATCGGCTCTTCCGAGCCCAACGCCGCGAGCAACGCGATTTCCGCGCGTCGCAGCAGACCGTTTGCGCCGGTCGCGTGCAAAGGCGCGAGCGCGATGCCTACCGCCGGCGCGAGGTCGAGCGTGAGATCGCTTTCGCGATACGGTTCGCTTAGCGCATCCAGTATTCGGAAAGCCACCGCAATCGCTTCCTGCTTGCCGCCATGAGCGAGGAAGATCGCAAACTGCGTGTCGGTCGCGCGCGCGGCGAAACCACCGCCGGCATGACCGCGGATACGCATGCCCACGTCGCGCATCACCCGGTCGCACACCGTGTGGCCCATGGTCTTGACGATCTCCGGCACGCGGCCAAGACCCACGATCAGCAGCGCTGCGGATTGCTGCGGATGGTTGCCCAATTCGGCCTCTATGTGCGCTTCGGCCGCCATGCGATTGGGCAACCCGGTCGTCTGGTCGTGACCGGACTGATGCAGAATGCGCGCCTCGCGTTCGCGAATCGCCTTGGTCATGCTCGCGAACGCCGCCGCCAATTCGCCGAGTTCGCCATAGCGCGGCAGGTACTGCAGTGCGCTGTAATCGCCGGCTTCGATGCGGCGCGCGGAAGCGGCGAGCTGCTCGACCGGGCGCGACACGCTGCGCGCGATCAGCCATGCCCCGATCAGGCCGACGCCAAGGCCGAGGGCGAGCAGCACGGCCCATGCGAGCGCGACGGAGCGGTAAGGCCGCAAGGCTTGATCCACCGAATAACCGAGCACCGCCGCGACGGGTGCGCTGGCGTGCGCGCGGCTGAGCGGCACGGCTTGCGCGACGAATTCGCGTCCGTTGACTTCCAGCAGTGTCGGTTGCGCGGACAGGCTTCGGTTTTGCTTGGCGAGAGGTGAAGTCAGCGGGACTTGATCGCTGCCGTGGGCCAGCAGCACCCAGGCGCCATCCGCATTTTGCGCGACTAACTCGATATTGCGCGGCAAGGTGGACTGCGCCTGCAGGCGCGCCAGCAGCCTGTCGTCAATCGGAATCGCCGCAGCGATTTCGCCTACGAGATTGGGCGCGAATACCGGCACCACCACCATCCAGTACGCGCGTCCGCGCCAAGCCACCACTGCCGCGGCGGGCTGCGACCAGGCGCGCTCCACCAGATCAGCATAGGGAAATGCACTGCCCGCAGGGGAGGCGCCCAACGTATCCACGACGATGCGCCCGTCCACGTTCAGCAGCAACATCTGCGTCGCGCCGACTCGGCGGCCATGATTGGCCAGCGCCGATTGCATGGTGGCCTGGTCATGTTGTGCGATTGCCGAGCGCAGCGCGTAGTCGAGCGCCAGCACCTGTACGCTGCCGGCCACGCGATCGGAAATATCATCAAGCTGACGCACGAATGCGGTTGCCGCCACCCCGAGTTGGCGCTGACCTTCGCGGATCAATTCCTGGCGCGTGACCTCGTACACCAGCACGGCCGTCAATGCCTGCACCGCGACCAGCGCGGCGACGAAGAACAACGCGAGCCGGAGACGAAAGCTCATTGCGCTAATAGCTCGTATGTTCGCGATCGAACTGCGTGCGCGGATCGGGTAACAGCGACAGGGTAAAAGTGAGCGTCTGTGGATCGGCGCCGCCGAGCACCGTAGCGGTTTGCGCGAGATCGGGCTTGTTCGGGCGCAGCCGCGGCTGCCACACGCGCACCTCGTAGGCTCCGGTGGGCAATGCGTCGAAGCTCACTTTGCCATCCGCACCGGAATGCGCGATCCAGGGCGCGTCCGAAACATAGAGATACGCGATCATGCGGTCATGGATGTTGCAGCCGACCGCGACCACGCCACTTTTGTCAAGGGTAAGAGGTGCCGAGCTCTGCCCTGGCGTGAGGACAAACTCGAACGCCTTCACCGGCGAGAACGAATAGACGTGATGGCGAGTGTTGTCGCTGTTGCGGAACACAACCGAATCGCCGGGCCGGAAGACCTCGATGTACGGCATGAACATCAGGTTCTTCTGATCAATCACCCGCGTTTCAGGTCGGTGCGCGGGCGCGGACGATTGCGCGACATCGCGCGGCAGCAGGGTGACCACAGCATCCGGAACCGGCGCCCCGCGCTGGTCCACGATCCGCACATCAAGGCCCGCTGCATCCGCCGTGAATGCGATGAACAGCGCGAGTACGCTGGGCAGCCAGATAGCCGTTCGCATCTTCGTTCTCCCCTCGAACCATGATGGAAGCGCAATGTACGCCCATGCACGCAACTTGCCGAGTGCCGCGGCAGGGAACGTGACGACCGCCACTTGACCTGCGCGCCAGCGGCGTTCCCAATGCGGGATTCGCGTGCATATCGGGAGACGCTGCATGAAAGCAAAGAAATTGCGGCTGGCCGTCGCGTTGGGCTGTGGCCTGGTGACCCTTGCGGCGAGCGCCGCGACACCGGCCAGCGACAGCGGGGAGAACAATGCTTCGATGCTGGGTTTCACCAGCCAGGGCACCGCGCAGGAGCAGAGCCTGGAGCAACGCTTCGACGCGCAATTGAATGCGGCCGACTTGCGCGACTGGCTGCAGCAGATGTCCTCCGGACCCAACCAGGTCGGCGCGCCGCACGACAAGGCGAACGCCGAGTTCATGCTGGCCAAATTCAGGCAATGGGGCTGGGATGCGCACATCGAAACTTTCGACGTGCTGTATCCGACACCGAAACAGGAATCGCTGGAATTGGTGGCTCCGGACGTCTATACGGCCAAACTGCACGAGCCGCCGGTGCCGGGCGATCGGACTTCCGATGAAGCCGGCGCATTGCCGCCGTACAACGTCTACGGCGCCGACGGCGACATCACCGCGTCGCTGGTTTATGTCAATTACGGCATGCCGGACGACTACAAGGAATTGGCGCGTCGCGGCGTGGACGTGAAAGGCAAGGTCGTGATCGTTCGCTATGGTGGCGGCTGGCGCGGCCTGAAGCCGGAACTCGCCTACGAACACGGCGCGGTTGGCTGCCTGATTTATTCCGACCCGCGCGACGATGGTTATTTCGCTGGCGACACGTACCCGCAGGGCGGCTGGCGTCCGGCCGACGGCGTGCAGCGCGGATCGGTCGCCAAGATGCAGTTGTATCCCGGCGATCCCACGACGCCGGGTTATGGGTCCACGCCGGGTGCGAAGCATCTCGCTCTGAAGGATGCGAAGACTATCCTGAAGATTCCGGTGCTGCCGATTTCTTATGCCGACGCCACGCCGCTCTTGAAGGCGCTGGGTGGGCAAGTCGCACCGGCCAATTGGCGTGGCGCGTTGCCGATCACCTACCACATCGGCGCGGGTCCGGCCAAAGTGCATTTGCTGGTGAAATCCGACTGGACACGCAAACCCGTCTATGACGTTATCGCCACGCTGAAAGGTTCCACCGCACCGGACGAATGGATCGTGCGTGGCAACCATCATGACGGCTGGGTGTTCGGCGCGTGGGATCCGCTGGCCGGCATGGTTGCGGAAATGGCTGAGGCCAAGGCGCTGGGTTCGCTGTACAAAGATGGCTGGCGGCCCGGGCGCACCATCGTCTATGCGAGCTGGGACGGCGAGGAACCCGGCCTGCTCGGTTCCACCGAATGGGCCGAGACGCACGCCGAAGAGCTGCGGCAGAAGGCGGTCGTCTACATCAACAGCGACACCAACAGCCGCGGCTACTTCGGCGCCAGCGGCTCGCACTCGCTGGAGCATTTCTTCAACAGCGTCGCCAAGGAGATTACCGACCCGGAAAAGAACATCAGCGTGTGGCAGCGGGCGCGGCTGGTAGCGATCTCGCGGGCGCCAAGCCAGGAACGGCGCGACGAAATCCGCAACCGTCCCGACTTGCGCATCGAGGCGCTGGGCTCCGGCTCGGACTACACGGCATTCCTCGACCACCTCGGCATCGCCTCGGCGAACCTCGGGTACGGTGGCGAGGCCGGCGGCGGCATCT
>JAICYA010000449.1 GCA_025934455.1 Rudaea sp. | reverse complement strand
GCTTTTCGTGGTTGAACTTGAGTCCCGAGTTTTCCTTGAGGTCTGCGGCCCATACTGTGCGCGCGGGCGCGAATTTCCCGTTCGCATCCCACTGCGGCAGGTTCACCTTGAACTGCGGATGATTCGTGCCGAAGTCGCCGACATCGGCGAACGTGCTGGCGTCCTTGGTGCGCGCCTTCAGGTCGATATGGCAACTCGAGCACAAACGCTGATCGGTGCGGATCAACCCGCGCAGGCCTTGATGATCCTGGTGGCAACTCCGGCATTGCGCGTTGCCAAGCTGCGGCAGGTTGAACCTGGCCGGGTCGGCATGCGCGGCGGTGTTCGCGTGGCAGGCCAGGCAAGCCTTGTCGCGCACGGTCAGGAACGCCTGCTGATGACACTTGGTGCAGTCGTTGGCGAAGAAGCGATGTGCGGCGTCTATCGGGCCGGGATTCCAGCTTTGCGTGCTTGGCAGCAGCGGCACGCGCCGCAGCATCTGCCCGAAGCCGGGTATGAAATGGCCGATCATCGGCAGGATCAAGCCAAAAACGAGGATCGCCGTAAACAGGATCCAGGACGGTCGGCGCTTGCTCAATCCGGTTTGCGCCAGCCGCGTCGGCTTCGCGCGTTGGGCGCTTTCGGCTTTCTGTTCGCTCTTGTCGAGCGTGGATACCTCGATCGCGGCGTCGTAATCCTGCGGCGCGGCGAGCAGGGTCAGGCGCGTATTGCCGATCGCCACCACGGCGCCGGCATCGGCGGTCGTGGTGTAGGTGATCGCGTCGTTGACGCGGATGCCGGCGAGGATCAGCGATTCGATCTTGTACTGGCCGCTGGAAAGCTGGGTCACGCGCGCGTGGTTGAGCGCGACGCGCAGATCCGGCAGGAAGATGGCCTGGTCCGCCGCGCGTCCGATCGTGAGCACGTCGCCGTAGTGGACGTCCTCCTCGTAGGAGACGGCGCCCTTGCCCTTCTTCAACACTCGACGGATCAGCCAGCGCATGCGTATCGCCTACCAGTAAAAAAAGGACGACACGATGTGCGCGATCAACGCCGCCAGCAGCGCGAACGACAACGGTACGTGGATGTACAGCCAGATTTCCATCATCGCCTGGTACTGCATGTCGCGTGCGACCTTGGTCGCGAGGCCCTTCTTGCGCGAGATCAGGTCGATCAGCGAGCGCATCGCCTCGCCTTGCTTGTCGGTGGCGCGGCCGGCGAGGAAGTCGACCATGGCGAACATGGTCGGCATTTCTGTGGTCTTCATCTCCGAGCGCTTGTCGCGTTCGGCCAGCGACGCATGCAATGAATCCAGCGCGATGTCCGAGCCGTCGCGGGCGCGCAACTGCGTCCACACGCCGCCGCCCAGGCGCGTGTTCTGGATCGAACGCAGCACGACGGCGTGGATCTTCGGGTCGATGCCGTCCGCCAGGGCCAGCGCGTTCTGGTCGATCTCGGCGACTTCGTCGAGCATGGCCGCGCGCGTGGCGCTGTCGCGGTTGCGCGTCATCAGGTTCGGATAGCGCAAGTAGACGTAGACGCCAAAGAAGCCCGAGAAGATCACCACGAGCATGAGCACGAAGGCGAAGGTGTGGATGTTCCAGCCGAATTGGAATCCGCTGTGCAGCAGCACGACCAGGATGAGCGACGTGCCGAGGTAAATGTGCGCCGACAGCCAGCCACGCAGCGTGCCGGGACTGTTCCGATAGTTGCGCTTGCGCATGCCGAACAGCATGAGCCAGACGATGAGCGCCGCGCCGATGGTGCCCAGCGTGTAGCCGAGCCAGGTGCCGCCATTCGGCGGACCACCCGGATCGTAGGCGATGTAGGCGACCAGCGAGGCGAGCATGAGTG